>NZ_JBHTGY010000040.1:0-63538 GCF_042676305.1 Paenibacillus sp. GCM10027630
GGTTGGGGAACCATAAACTTCGAGATTGTGGGGAGGTACTCCTTTTTTGTGTGCGAAAAAAACCAGTCGTAGCAAGGGGTTCGAATTATGAAATTGACTTCATTTACATGAATTCATTAAGACTTCGGATATACCGGCCAAAGGCTGTATAAATGCAGTTTTTTGGGAGTGGGGTTCGACCGACCGCCATGCAATGCCTCAACGCGCGCCCGGGATTCGCGCGCGTTGAACAGGTAATGGCTTCAAGTCGAATAAATTCGTGAGCGCTTTATAAATGTAAGGGGTTATTCAATAGCTTGGTGCCATGTATCTTCGATATCTTTGAAATTATTAAATCCGATTTTTTTATAAAAACTTTTAGATTCAGGGGCGGAAATAAGGAACATCAATGTATCTTTTTCTAACCGTGGTATTAAATGCTCGACTAGTCCCTTGCCGATTCCCATTCCCTGATACTCAGGGTCAACAGCAATATCGTTAATGTAACAATCAAAGCAAAAGTCTGTGAATGCTCTCAGGAAACCTACTAACTTCCCGTTATGCCAAGCAGATAGTTTAATATTTGCATTCTTTAACATCAAATCCATTCGTCTCTCGTCGTTAGGTCGTCTTAAAGCTGCTTTGTTGTATAGTGCTATGACTTCCTTTAATGATGGTGTTTCATCGCTTTTTATAAATTATCATTAGTTCAGACCTCATTCAAAAATTTATTATGTATTTCCTTTTTACCTGTAACATAGCAGAATGCTGTAAGCAAACTCCTCATTTCTAAACTATCTTGAAACTAACCGATATTGATCCACTTTATTAAGATTTCCATAAATCCAACAATTAACATTCAAGTAGCTTTTTATATCATTTGCAATCGCTTCTCGAACAGCCTCATCATCAAACTCCAACAAACCGCTCATATATTCGTGCAAATAATAGAAAAAGCTCAAATAACAATAAAATGCCAGCCGATCCTGGCTTACTTTATAATGAAGGCCCTCTAATTCCAATATTTCATTGAGCAAAATAATTTGCTTCTCATCATGAAGATAAGGCCATATATCCCGTTCTATCGGCGCAAGCATCAGATGATCCCAATCGATAATTGTAAATTGTTCGCCTTGAATAATGACGTTCCCCCCGACATCGCCGCTTGTGATGTGAAAATGGGTTAAGTCATTTTTGTTTTTATCAGCAAATTGCATCAATCGGTCAGCATAATGTTCGATTATCTTGCAATTCCCTTCCAACAAGCGCACAGCTTCTAATACAGAAGGTGATGTTGCAATTTTAAGTTTGGTAAGATTCCTGTAATACTCATTCATGTAGTTGATGTTGAAATTTTCCTCTATTATTTGAACATTTTGAACTGGAACTTTGTATATGAGCGCCAATTTATGAAACAAATCCGATAACGGATAATCCTCTGTATGCTCACCTTCGACATAATGAAATAGGCCCACCACACCAGCATTAAAAATACTATACAATTGCTCATCTATCGTCTTTTTAATCTTACTAATAAAGTCAATCCCATTCTGATTCATATGTTCCACTATTGCAAAGCTGTTCATATATCTTGACTTGTGTGGTCCAAAATAAATGAGTTTGGCAAAATAGGTGTCACATTCTGTATCAATTTTCCATGTTTCCCCGTGGTATCCACGCTTTGCTGCGGCAATATAATGGATTCCCAATCCATATTTTGCTTCAATAAACTGTTTTAACTGACTAATATAGGTTTCATCACGATACTTTTCAAAAAAAATAATACAACACCCCCTGCATACAAAATAAATACCTTCCATTCTTGATCATAAGCCCGTACACCGCAACAATAGGATGTCTGTCAGCCGCGTTTGGTTTGGTGCCTGTATTAAACTGTTGATTCAATACTACTCATGAACCGGTAGATTGTGCTTTGAGTTGGTTATTGGTTTGTATTT
Organism: Paenibacillus sp. GCM10027630; assembly: GCF_042676305.1. Lineage (NCBI taxonomy): Bacteria > Bacillati > Bacillota > Bacilli > Caryophanales > Paenibacillaceae > Paenibacillus > Paenibacillus sp. GCM10027630. Next base: position 1,938 of record NZ_JBHTGY010000040.1, read on the forward strand.
CATCCGTGTACGTGATTTAAACCCAGGACTCTCACGCCGTTGAAGCGGCTATTTATTTCTCAAGCAGCAGAAGAAAGCCAACGAACGCACAAAAAAGCCCGCGCTCATAGTAAGCACAGGCTCCGCTATCGCTTCCGTTAGTTGATCGACGCCTCATATATGGATCTAATAGAACGGGTCAGCATCTCGTTGAACTGCTCATCCGACTGTTCATCTGACAAGCCTTCCGCCAAAGCGCGTGAGAAGCTGGCGATCAAGCCGTGATGGCGAGCCAGCCGCTCGTTGGCTTCCTCCCGGTCATACCCGCCGGACAGTGCGACAACTCGAGCGACGTGTGGCTCGTCCATCAGATCACGGTAGAAATCGTCTTCGGTTGGAATTGAAAGCTTCAGCATAACGGTCACATCAGGAGCAAGAGTGGACAACTGCTTGAAGATTTCGTCCTTCAAGATCCGTTCCGATTCCCGCTTGTCGGAGCTGTTAATGTCAACTTCGGGCTCGATGATGGGGACAAGTCCTGCGGACCAAATTTGCTTACCGAGCTCGAACTGCTGCTCCACTACCTTGCGAATTCCTTGCGGATTCGCCTCATGAATAACCGAACGCATCTTCGTTCCGAAGACGTTGCGCTCGACCGCCCGCTCAAGCAAGCCATCCAGATCGGGAATCGGCTTCAACATCTGCACGCCATCGATTGACTCTGCCAGCCCCTTATCAACCTTCAAAAAAGGAACGATACCTTTCTTCTCCCACAAGTAGTCCGCCGTAAACAGCCCATCGATCTTCCGGTCCATGGTGTTCTCGAACAGGATGGCCCCCAGGATGTATTCCGCGTCAAACGCAGTGCTCTTGATGATGCGCGTCCTCATTTCATGCACCAGCGCATACATCTCCTCGTCGCCAGAATAGCGACTCGGCTCGATCCCGTACTGCTGCAGCGCCTTCGGCGTACTCCCTCCGCTTTGGTCCAGCGCTGCGATGAATCCTTGACCAGTGCGAATTCGCTCCATCTGCTTCTTGTTCATATTGGTAATTCCTCCTTATAATGTGTTTTTCTTTCATTGTACATCAAATCGGTTAACAATGAAAAAAAGTATCGATCTGCCTTCCTGTCCGTTAGCAAAAGTAGGACCGGCGACCCGTACCGGCAGCGTCGTACCATACTGCGTTAGTTTGACAATCAAAAGAAATAATGTGAGTTGTTTATTATCCTTTTATTGTCATCCAATATGAAAAACACCAATTATGGTCTTTCCGTCAACATCATATAATGGGATATCACGACCACCCACAGGTCTATTCTTCTGTATGGCAAGTGCTTCCTCGGGAGTCTTTGGCTGCTCCCCGTCTAAATCTTTCTTCCGCACATATCCTGCGGTGCCATCCACACCTACTGCACTAATTAAATCAGGTATCGATTCATAGGAAGTGGCGTCTGCGGCAAAACCGTATGTCTGTCCGTTTTCATTTTTAGGATAGTTAGTAGCTTTTGTAGGGATTTGATTCATAGCGCCAATACGAAAAGAACCAATAATGGTTTTCCCATCAACATCATAAAGTTGGACATTACGACCACCTTGAGAGCTACTCTTCTGTATGGTTATGGCTTCCTCGGGTATTTTTGGCTGCTCGCCGATAAAATCTTTTTTCAGCACATATCCTGCAGTGCCGTCCACAGTTCCGACAAGAATTAAGTCAGGTAGCGTTTCAATGGAAGTGGCATCTGTGGGAGAACCGTAGGTTTGTCCGTTCTTAGTCTTCGGATAGTCAGGAGTATATGTATGAATTTGATCCAAATAAGTTTTAGCTGCTTTAGAGTCGTTTATAATTGTTCTCATCATAATACCAACGACCAAGATGAAACAAACGATCCCTATTTGTATACCTATTGATTTAATCCTCACTTCATTCACTCACCTCTTTTTTGAAACGTGTTTTGTAAATCCATACCCATACTGTAGCATACATTTATTGATATGAAAGTAATAGGTGAATGATAAGTTACTTACAATAGTCTGATTAAATTGCGATATCCTACTCTTAGCTTAACAAAAAGAACAGGAACCACGGCAACCGCGGCCCCTGCTCTTTTTGTTGCTATTCAATAGTCGTGTTCCGTTTAGTTGAGTGTCTGGCTTTTTCAAGTAAGCTGTAAACGTATTGTGCTTTTTCATCAGAATATGACAATAACGTGGTTATTCCTTTAGATACTGCATTAATTTTTCTGTTGGAGTATTCTTCAGCAATTTCTGGATTCCGCCTTAAATAATCTCGGATTAGGATATTATTACTCCATTGCTCACCATTCCAAACGACAACAGCAAGATTGAAAGCTTGTTTTCCACGATTTCGAAAATATATTCTCCCTGGAACACCAGCTTCTCCAAATCCTTCATACCCGTGCTGATTTAGTGTTAAATTTATTGATTTTCCTAAGTCTAAATTCTTGACACCGACTAATATATCAATTATTGGTTTGGCCATCATTCCTGGTACTGATGTGCTACCAAAATGCTGTATTTCTATTGCCATATCTCCAAACACTTTATAAAGTTTGTTTTCTTCTTGCTCGTATAAATCTGGCCACAATTCATTATATTCAACAATAGTAATTGTTTCATCAATTCCCAATAAGATCACCCCAATACAAAATGAATATTAGATAATCATATCATTTTTTCAGAGTCACGGAACTCAAAGCAAGCCTCTCCGCTATCGTTCTCCGTTTAGTTTTAAATTGTTTATTCAAATCGATTGATTGAAAAAGGGGAAATGTTTTGTTCAGTCTTCCCTGAAATAATTAATTCACTTAAAATCTGCCCAACTACACTGCTAAATTTAAAGCCATGTCCTGAGAAGCCTGATGCAATGGCAACGTTTGAATAGGTAGGATGCAAATCGATAATGAAATCTTCATCAGGAGTCAGTGTATACATACAGGTTTTACCGTACTTCAATTGTTGTGTATAAGGCATATAGCGTTGCAAAAATTGTCTTAAATCTGCCGCGTCTGTCTCTAGTTCACCAAATCCCAGGATGGCTTCATCTGGATTGATAGTTTCTCCTCCATCATGTCGGCCTACTTTTAATCCGGAACCATCGATGTTTGGAAATCCATAATAATGTCCTTGAGATGTCTCAAACGAAAAGGCTGGAAAACCCTTATGATTATATAAATCTTCATTGACATCAAACCAAGCAAATGTTTTTCTTACTGGATTTAGAGGAAGATTTAAATCCAACATGGAAAGGAGACTTCCTGACCAGGCTCCTGCTGAAACCACTAACGCATTAGCACTAAAAGAATGCTCATCGGTTTTGATGGTAACTCTTTTATCATGAACCATTATTTCTTTCACTTTACTATTGGTTATAATGGTAGCTCCGTTTCGCTCAGCAAGCTCTCGATATGCATCAATGCAATCCTCACATTTTAGCACACCAGATGTTGGTTCGAAGCAACCAATGTACTCGTCAGGTAAAATGATGCCCGGCCAACGCTTATTCACATCAATTGAATCTAAAATCTCAAGTGGCAATGAATAGGTTTTTGAACTTGAGATGATATTTTGGATAAAATCCGATTTTTCGTAACCCACGTTTAAAACCCCGGTTTGGAGAAATAATTGTTTTCCCGTCACCTTCTCTAAGTCGTTCCATAATTCTTGAGCCTTGAGCGCCAACGGAACATATTTTTCACCTTCACCATACGCATGTCGAATGATTCTCGTGTCTCCGTGATGACTCCCTTTGTTATGGGGCGGGTTAAAGGAGTCTACTAATAACGTTTTTTTCCCGCTCTTTGATAAAAAATAACCTGCCGCCATCCCCATCGAACCTGCTCCAATTACAATTACGTCATAATGCATAGTACGTTACCCCTCCTTGTAATAAATCTACCTGTAACTTAAGTATTAAGTATGACAAATATTCTCCTATATTACTAATGATCCTAACACTTTACAATTGTGCTAACCTGCCCGCCTAACAAAAAAAGGCTTGGACCAGTTCCCATAAAATACAAAAACCGCGATTTACGCGGCCAATAATGAGATAATATTCTGTCACCCGACACTCATCGCTTCGAACGGCAAATGAACCCGCCAATGGCTTGTAATTAATTAGTGCATGTTCATTTAATGAAATACACTCTAAAAATTCGCAGCCATTTTTATTAAAAACAGATGTCAATTCAAGCCCCCTTTGCACCAACAACTAGAATTATTTTATGCGAACATTGACGATAAAATAGATTTTGGCAGCTTGCAGACTACGCTGTAGGCGGGATTGAACATGTTGGCAATTTCATATTCAACTGCCTGACCTAGCAACAAGCTGGCTTCTGAAGACGTTAAGCTGAAATCTTCCTGTAGAAACCGAAACATCTCAGTCGTTGCATGTTGAAGCGCCTGGTCAAGAGGCCGGGCATTGCCGATACAAAACCAATGCGTGTCGGTTTCACCCCGAGGCCAGCTTATCGTTTTGCCTTTTTGAACACTAACTGTAAACCGAACATCCATCGATATTTCGAGACCTGTACCGATGATTTCTCCATCGCCTTGCAAGGCATGACCATCACCAATATATAACAATGCACCTTCGGCCGACACCGGAAAATAGACTGTAGTACCTGTGACCAGTCCTTTATAGTCCATGTTACCGCCATACTCGCCACTCGTTGCAGTTGAGATGAACTGCCCGTTGGAAGGCGCTACACCAAAACAACCTAGAAATGGCCGCAAAGGAAGCTTCAATTCAGCCAGCCCCGGCGTTGGCTCCTCAAGAAAAGCAACCCCCTGTGGTACATCCACCGTCCAGCGTACGATGTCCGATGCCGGTAATGTAGCGGCAACAGATGGATCGATAACTGCTGGGGCAAGCATGTTGGTTGTCCAAGCCCAATCACGGTTCGGAGTTATTGATTCGAAACGAACCGCTAGTGTATCGCTGGGCATCGCTCCTTCTACATAGAAAGGCCCTGTCATCGGATTCCCGCGAGTAGCTGCGCTTTCGCCGTTTTTGTCCCAGCCTCTCGCATCGACAGTCGTCGTAATGACCGTATCCCCATCGCGAATCATCAAAACAGGTGGATGCTTGCCTATCGTATTAAAATAAAGCTGAGGTATGAACTGATGAATCATGGCTACTCCCCCTTGTCGATTGGATATTCTATTGTTTCGACGACTGTTATATATTTCCTGCTGAGTTTACCAACGAGAAATCGGGCGCAATAAGAGCCGGGCATCGTAGTAACACGTAATACCACTTTCATGCATGGTGTTTTCTTTCATATTCAAACGTCTCAATTCTTTAGATTATACAATCATCTAAAATAAAATTTACAGCTCATTGCGCAATTTGGCAAGGCACTATGTATGCATTAACTCCGTTGCTTCAACTACTTACTTCTACATAACTTACATGTGTCCCGTTTAAGTTATCGTCTCTACTTTTATGTATAAGCCAAGAACTTTAATCATTTAACTTGCCCCAACCTTCTCGACCCCGCTATGCCTTCAGGAATAAAATTAGGAAAACACTAACCACTTATCACACTAGTTTAAGGATTGCTTATAGATGTTTAAAGCAATTCTTGTTGATTCTTTTCTTAGATAAGAATACCGATCATCATCTGTTTGATTGAAAAAGGTTTGACACTTAAAAAGATAAAATAATACCTCTTTGGAAGCTTGAAGTGCCATTGATTCACATCGAAGGATATACATACAAAGGCTAAAGCATTCTGTTTCATAATTCTTTAAAATTGCTACACGTTTAGCTGTATCCATAATCTCCTCCTTTTTTAAAGGATCTATTATTATTTTCATTGTTCACAATTGGAAAAGTAGATTTTTTTAGATAAGTTTCATTTCAAAGATCTCCTCTTCTCTATCATAAACTGAGGAAACATCCTACCTTTTATTTTAATTCAAGCTTATTGATTCTCTATAAATAAACTATTAACAAAATATTAACTCCGACATAGGTTACCCTTTGATAACAAGTCTCAGTTGCTGAAAGATCTAACAAAACGGATACGATGCCCTAAAAACTACTTGTCTTTAATCGATCAGATTGGTTCGCTAAGTATAGAAAATCAAAAAGGAGCGGCTTTTATGCCAGCTCCTGCGCTATCGTTCTCCGTTTGATATCCAAAGCAATCCGTTCTATTGTTGAATTATCATCGTTTCCGAATACGTCTAAATAATCTTCTGGGCCATCTTCTTTCCACGACTTTATCCAACCTCAAAACCCATCTACAGCTTTCTCAAACGGCTTCTTCTCAATCATGAATTTCATTAATTCAGTTGTATCCAGCAATATCACACTTTTTAGAACAATCGTTTCGTTTTCCGTTAGTTATGTATACAGCGCCCAATGTCATTTCCGGATAAAAGGCTTTAGCAGATCCTCATTTTTCCCGTTGACGAAAAGCAGCAGAAGCCGATTTCCGATATGAAGTATCGTATAGACGATGGCGGTAACAAGGTAGCCTGACCCTATTAAACCGTAGGCTGCCATTCCGACCAGCGAAAACTCGATGAAGACTACTGCGGCTATTGGTAGAGAGATCCTGGCTTTTGGGGAGATAAAAAGTCCCCATATGATTGCGGCTGTTAGCGGAAGCCCTGCGGTGAGGACGATTCTCGAAAAAGTTCCACCAGCAAAATGATAACCCCAGACGCCCAATGAAGCGAGAAGAATCAATTCTAGGAGGAACCGGATCATAAGATTGATTGAAATGAACATAATTACTACTCCTTTGAATATGAATTTTTAAAAAAACTCTATGGAAAATGTTAACGCGGCTGCCCACTAGTGCCGGCAGCCGCGTACTTGTTATTTATTAAGCTATAGTTTCCATTAGTTGGAAACTATTCATTGCCTTAAAAATTGTCTATCTCAATGCATCTGTTACTCCTCATTCGATGAATTTGTATATAAGCAACAATTTAATAGTTTTTCACGTTCTTCATCATTCATGTTTCGAACATTCCTTAGTTGTGGAAATTCGCCATTTTCAACTTCATTTGCGTACGACTGAAATGCTTTAAGCATTATCTGACCTACATTACCATAGTTTTTTGAATGACGAAGGTCAAATGGATTAATGCCCAACATATCTTGAACTATAAGTACTTGTCCATCTGTAAATCTTCCAGCACCAATCCCGATCGTGGGAATACTAAGCTTCTCTGTAATTACTTTCCCGAGTTCTTCTGGTATAAGTTCCAATACAATCATGCTTGCACCAGCAGCTTGTAAAGCAATAGCACCGTTTAACAGAAATTTAGCTGAATCAAATGTCTTTCCTTGTACAACTGCCTTATTATGGAGCTGAGGGGTATATCCGAGGTGACCCCAGACCTCAATGCCATTACTATATAAATGTGATATAACATCTTCTCGCATTCCTTCTAGCTTAACACCATCTGCCCCGTTGAGAACTAGTTCTTTAGCAGTAACCAAAGCCATTCCCGGGTCCTCGTACGTTTTATACGGCATATCTGCCAGCAAATAGGCTTCTTTCACTCCCCGCCGCACTGCTTTCAAATGGTGTATAATATCACCGAGAGTGACGGAAATTTCATGTTCATAACCCAATTCGTTTGTTCCTAATGAATCACCAACAAAAATCACATCCAGCCCCGCTTTATCTTGTAATACGGCTGTGGGATAGTCATAACAAGTTAACATCGTAAGCTTTTTATCATCCCGTTTTTTCCAATGCAGATAGTCCATATTCTTTTTCATGTGAATCCTCCTTAGTCTCTGTTCGCCTTTGGAATCAGAGCACAGGTAATGGTGAAACAATTAACAAGCAGCCAGGTATGAGCTCCTATCAAGGATGCCATCCTAACACTAAAAACTTATCACAATATAAGAAGCTATACAACAAGAGAACATCAGCCAAGAAAAAAATTCTATAGTCTACAAAACATTCATTTTATATTCGAATACGGTTCCACCACCTCGCATTCCCAATAGGACAATAGTTCTCCGATAGTTGAGCAATCGTTTAAAAATATTTTTTGAATCCCTTACTTATTGATCCGTTATATCCTTCCCTTTCGAAGAACTGATGTGCTCTTTCACGGGTTGAATTACTTAGAAGCATAATCCTATGACAATCTATTGATTTACAATAATCCTCAACATATTGCAAAAGTTTCCGTCCAATATTCTTGCTTCGATGGTTCTCATGGACAATTATGTTCTCTACTACTCCATACGGTCTTATGCCATGCAGAGCTTGTAAACAAATGTTTAGTGTTAGTGTCCCTAATATTTTTTCTTTTTCATCAAATACAAGCAAGAAATTGTTAGGATCCCTTTTAATTTTATCAATTTGTTCTTCAAGGACATTCATTTTCTTACTATTGGGTACTAACATTCTATAGAGTTCAAATAATTGATCTTTATCTGTTATTTCGGCTTCACGAATCATATTGAATTCGACTCCTTTATAGTTTTATTACAAAAAGGGAGTTGCCGCGAAACAAGCCCCTCAACTATAGTGTTCCGCTTACACAACAAGCTTCTTTTTAGCAAGGAACAGGGCAACAGCTTGAGGTTTTATTATCGTTCCGCCATTTTCATCAATTGCATTTTTGATGTTTTCGAATAGCTTAACTCTTACATCGTCGGGAAGTATTCTATGTCGAGAGTGCGTGTTTAATAATGAAATATATTCATCCGCTGTGTAGGTGTCATTCCATCTGTATTGCTTTACTATTAAATCTTCAAACAACCCGTCCTTTATAGTTAAAACTGACCTTTCGTCAATGATTTTCTCAACTGATGGTGCATCTGCGTCATCGAGATTTGGCGCATATTTTCTATAACTTTCTCGAATTTGTTTAAAAACATAATTAAATGATGGTACGTGAACGGTCCAAAAGAATGCAATTGATCCTCGGTCACGGAGTAAGTCAAACACCTTCCGATACCCAAATTGTTGTGGCTGAATGAAATGTAATGCTGTTGCGGATATTGCTAAATCGAAAATACCCTTTCCACTTTGCCATTGTTCAAAGGATGAATTAATGATGCTGACGTTGGTGTTATTTTTGAATTTTTCACGAGTAAATTCTGCAAGTTTTTGTCCTAATTCAATGCAAGTCACACTATCGTACCCGAGGTCCACAAATCCTTTTGTTGCCTGACCTGTACCGCAACCGATTTCGAGTATGGGATCGGATGGCTTTAGTTGCGCATATTCCAAGATATCGTGAAACAGCTGATACGGGTAGCTAGGTCTGTATTTGTCATATTCACCGGCAACTTCGTTAAACGTATTTTTCAGTTCCATTGCAACACCCCATTCAATATTTGAATACGAAACAGCTGTTCCTTGTGAATAAAGTAAGTTGGCTGGCATTACAATCATTCCTATCAGCTCCCCGAAAAAATAAAAACTCCCGCCCCTTAAAAAGGGACGAGAGTAAATACTCCGTGTTACCACCCAAGTTCATCCATGCCTAGCGCATTGACCTCATTTTGCGTGCGCTAACAATGAATGTCACATTTACCCTAGCACTTTAACGGGTGCAACCGTCACAGCCTACTCCCCAAAGGGTTTCGAAGTGTCAGCATATAGAAGGGCTCTATGTAAAAGCAAATTTTAGAGGAATTTATTGGTAATTGTTGAAATATTACCACAGACTAATCATCTGGAGCAACACTTTTTTTGATTTTTTGTTGTAACTATCCCTACACGGTTAGCTTAATTCCCCCACCAGCTTGCTTATGCTTATGCCAGTTTACTGCTTGAGCATCGTATCTAGATATGAAGCGTCTCGAGCAGCATATAAATCATTTTTGCCGCTTCGGCTCTCGTCACATAACTTCCATGGCGGAAAGCTCCATCGGGGTAGCCGCTTATGATGTTTGCACCGGAGACCGCTATCACGGCTGACTGAGCCCATTCGGGAATGTCCTTTTGATCCGTGAAAGCCGATACTTCCTTATTAGAATGGACGGCATTGCGATCCAGTACTCTGGAGAGAATGACTGCGAGTTCAGCCCGCGTCAGCGGCTGATTCGGCTTGAACCATGCTCTCCCTTTCTCTTCGTAGCCTTGTATCAAACCCTCTTGGGCCGTTTGGGCAACGGCATCCTTGGCCCAGTCCGGCAAAAGTTCGCTGTCGGCGAAATAGGTCGATGTTCCGGAGGCTTTCAATGCCAACGCATCAGCTATCATTTTGACCAGCTGTGCCCGGGTCACCGACTGATCCGGCCGGAATGTATTATCCTCGAAGCCGTCAACGACATTTCTGCCAGTTAAACGATCTACATATTGTGCTGCCCAGTGACCATTCATATCGTTGAAAACGTGCACCTCCGCAGAGAACACCGCGAATGTACCCCAATAATTCACTTCAGTAGCCACCGTGTCATTGCCGGTAACAACGCCTCCGACATATAACCATTTGCCTTGCGTCCGATTGAACACATACACAGCAGGCTTTAATCCGTGTGCAATTGACGATCCATCGTACTTCAAGCTGATCTGGATCGGTTTGTTCAAATTCGCTCCGGTACTGCTCGTAAAATCTACAACCCGGCTGATATTCGCTCGCCCCATTATATTAGGAGAAGGATTAGCTTGGACGCTGACCTTAACTTTACCGTTGACCAGCAGTGCTTCTGGTGGAATCATGACCGAATCTGCACTCGGAAGCGTAACCTCCCCTCCTAACACAGCAATGATCTCCTTCTCCACACTTAACTGCTCTTCAGCTGCACCGCTACCAGAAGAGGTTGTTTCCATGGAAGAAGACGACGACGTTCTCGGTCTGCTATAGACCGGATTAACCGTAACATTAACCGTGTCGCTATATACGCTTTTTGTCACCGTAATTACTGCAGTACCTGCCTGCTTGGCCTCGATTAAACCATCGACTGTAATAGTAGCCACAGTACTGTTACTGCTCCGATACGCCGTCCCATACACAGCATTCGTCACATCCGTCACGCTGTTATTCGACTGCTGCGCCGTTACACTCAGCTGCTGGCTGACTTTTCCGCCCAGCTGAAGCTCTACGTTCTTCGGTGCTGCCATGATACTTGTGATCTCATTTACTGGCGGCGGCACATCCGCTTTCGCTACAGTCACGCTCACCGTGTCGCTGTATACGCCGCTCGTAACCGTGATGATCGACGTGCCCGACTGCTTGGCCTCAATTAATCCATCGGCTGTAACGGTAGCCACAGTGCTGTTACTGCTCCGGTACGCCGTCCCATACACAGCATTCGTCACATCCATCATGCTGTTGTTCGACTGCTGCGCCGTTACCTTCAGCTGTTGGCTAACTTTTCCTCCCAGTTGAAGCTGTACGGTCCTCGGTGCTGCCGTGATACTTGTGATCTCGTTCACTGGCGGCGGCACGTCTGCTTTCGCTACAGTCACGCTCACCGTGTCGCTGTATACGCCGCTCGTAACCGTGATGATCGAAGTGCCTTGCTGCTTGGCTTCAATTAATCCATCGGCTGTAACAGTAACCACAGTGCTATTGCTGCTCCGGTAAGCCNGTAACCACAGTGCTATTGCTGCTCCGGTAAGCCGTCCCATACACAGCATTCGTGACATCCATCACGTTGTTGTTCGGCTGCTGCGCCGTCACCTTCAACTGCTGGCTGACTTTTCCGCCCAGCTGAAGCTGTACGGTCTGGGGAGCAGCGCGGATTCCGGTAATCTTTTGATAATGAATCGATACCGTTGCCGAGCTGGAGCTGGAGTATTTCGGATATACACTGAATGCGTACGTTCCCTCATCTGGATTCATCCAGCTGGCATTACCGCTAACAGCAATCTCCACTCTTCCGAGCAGTGGGATATCTTGAGGTACGATTACCTTTAAGATGGACATGCCAAAATAGCTGCTATAGATCGCTTCCTTGGCTGGAACTCCGTTCACCTGAACCAGGTTCGGATCGATTGTCCCCGAATGCGTACTTGGATCCAAAACAACGGGTACCTTCAGCTGTGGAGGGAGGCTCAGCGTGATGTAATCGTCATTGGCAGCAACCAACGGCTCGTTCGGCTGCAGGCTGAACGTATACGGCACATTGATCTCACCAGCCCACGGTATAGCAGGTATGACGTTAAATTCCTGTACTGTGTCCGGAGTGATAGTGAGCGGCACTGTGTTTGGCTTCACCGTCTGGGAGGTCGTCACCTGCATATCGTATACTCCATATTGAACAAACAGGTTTGGCATGGAAAACACTAGTGAATAATCAGGAATCAAATAATATTCCGGAGGAAGTACGAATTGCAGCTGGTTGCCCGCCAAACGGGTGACAGAAGCCGGCGAATAACCGTCCATTTCCAGACCCATGCCCGATTCGATATGTATATCAGTGGCAGCGATGGTTGTATCACTTAATACGGTGCCCACAGGACTGGTCACCGTAACTGTGTCGCCCCCCTTCAGAATCGTCGGGCTGGTGAACCGAAATCGCAAATTGCCGTCTCTATTGATCTCAACATAGCCCTCATCCGAATACGGGTTATCGGCTAATGAAGCTCCTCCTTGCGGAATAATTCCGAAACGTCCTGACGCAGCCTCTAGATCAACGCTGGTGGATATTTCAAACGTATAATAGCCGTGTACAGCCGGATTGGCAATCAAAGCCGAAGCGTCGATTGTGATAAGCGCAGCCGAATAGCTTGTCAGCAGCTGACTAGGTTGCAGCTGCAGCTTGTCGCCAACGACATTCGCCATTGTAACAGGTACCCCGCCAATCTGTACCTTCGAGACGTCGATTGCAGAAGGTAAGGTAATGCCAGCGGGGAATTTCAAGGTGATCAAATCCGTAGGCTTAATCTGCTGCATCACCGTAAACTTGAATTGGTAAGACGTATTCGCCGCAGCCGCATACGTGCACATATCCGGACGAAAGTTCACTATACTGCGAAAGTAAATATTGCTAGACGTAGTCCGCTGAACCGAATTTGAACGGGTACTAACCGCAAATTGCGAAGCTTTTGGTTCTACATAATGATAATCCGGCGTAATCAGGAAATTCGACAGCTTAATGTCGACGTCCCCCCCGGCAGGTATCGGCTGGTTCATATGAAAGAATAACATTGGCTGCCCATCATCCGATCTTTGCGTTGTAACGGAATCGAATATAGAGAGCGTTAAACCGTTCACTCTGACCTCGAAACTGCTCGAAGGCACACTGACATCAGTTGTCCACATCCCATAGAAATGCGGGTTTCCAACAAAATTAAAACCATACGGCAGAAGGATTTCAATCGTATCTCCCTCCTGCAAGGCGTCCGTTGATGTCATCTTAAAATGATATGCCGGCGTTTCCTTCGTATAAGTTCCGCCTGACGAATAGCCGCTGTACAATACCGTTGTTTCAGGCTCGACACTGAAATTCGTGAATGCGGCACCCGCTCCCTTCACCTGTATGGGCGCGCCCCAGGAAAGAATGAGCAGTATGGACAAAAGCATATAAATGATGGCGATGCGATGAACGCGCATCCTGTTGTGATGCAGACAAGCTGAAAACATAAGTAATCTCCCTCATCTCTTTCTTTGTTTTCTATCAATCTATCAGCAGAAGTTAAAAACTGGTTAAAAAACATTTATAAAAAAACATTTTTCGACGGAAACGACAAAAACCGATTTCCTGAAGTCAGGAAAACCGGTTAATTTGATCTCAAGCTCTATCGAACGATCTCTTTACTATGATCCTTTTACAACACGGATATGTTTGCACCCTCGCCTCCTGCATCGCCAAACCTATCTTCGCCAATCGGCGTGTTACGCGTTTGATTGAGCAGTTAACAAACTCCTGCCTTATCGGATTGTTCATATAGATGAATTGTGGTTTGCATATGCGATCGCGCCCCCCTTTGATCTTACAATGCTGCTAGCAAGTAAAAATTGAGCAAGGTAGTAGGAGATCATCACCCCGTATCCCGCCCATGAAACCGGCATGACAAACATATTCCAGGCAAGCAGCGAATCGGACATGAAGAACAAAATTGCCCCTGCTATGGCAATCCAGCTTCTACTAATAACAGCGCTCCAAATCATGATAGAAATCACGACGACATAAACCAACACCGGAATCCATAATCCGGCATTTCCACCTGCAAGAATGCTTGCATGGAGTCTGTGTAAGAGTAAATAGGAGTATGCCGCAATCGGAATTAGAGCAAGTAAATGAACGGAGGAAAAGCGCCAACGAGTTACAAAAGCAACGACATATGCGATATGAGCGAATAAAAATGCGACCAATCCAAACAAAAACCATTGTTTTCCTGCTAACAATAAAAAACTATCGCCAATGGCAGAGAGGAATAACCCTGTAATGATTAAATGTTTGTAGGGCTTAGAAACATTTCGTGTTGCTGCTGCCAGTAGTATCATCAGTATGATAGTTCCTGGCTTTAAAATCCAGCGCATCGTCATATTTTCACCTGCTAAGGCACAAAGATAACCTAAACCTGAAAAAATAATGGCGGCTATTAATAGCTTTCGATACATGTCAATACCTCCAGTTAAGGGGCTGCGCCCTCTGCTTTCTATCTCCATATTTACGATAGATGATAGCAGACCAAGTTAAAAAACGGTTAAAAAAAGCGACATTCCACATAAGGAATAATCGCATTGTTTTAAACTAATTTATTTATCCCAGCAAAATTTATATCCGAAACCCCTCACTGTATGAAAGTACTTGGTCGCTGATTGATCAGTTTCAATCTTCTTGCGTAAATTGCTAATATGCACCATAACCGTCCGCTCGTCACTGAAGCTGTCCCAGCCCCACACCTGTCTGTGCAGTTGTTCCGCGCTAAACACTTGGTTCGGATTTTGCAGCAGAAAAAGCAATAGCTGCCGCTCTTTGGCGAACAAATCGATTAGCTCTCCCTTCACCATAACTTCCAAGCTTTGCAAATTTACCTGCAAATCGCCGCACGTGATAAGCATACTCTCCTTGTTACGTTTGTGAACGGCTGCGGCCCGTCTGAGATTCGCTTTCACTCGAGAGACGAGCACCATCGGATCGAATGGCTTGGTCATGTAGTCATCGCCGCCGGTATCGAGTCCCCAGATAATATCATCCGCCTCCCTTTTACAGCTTAGAAAAACGATTGGTATATCTGAGTGCTCGCGAATGCGCCTGCATAACTCTACGCCATCCATATCGGGAAGCACAATATCGAGAACCATCAAATCGGGCTTTTCCTGCTTCAAAAGCCCCAACGTCTGACTCCCGTCTTTCGCCATGACTACCTGCAACCCGTGATTCCGCAGGTAGAGGCTGATCAGGTCCCGAATTTCTTTTTCGTCATCGACGATTAATATTTTAGCGCTCTCTGTCATACGTCTTCTTCCCCCTCCTCCATATCGATCATTACTGGAAGCGTAAAGGTAAACGTACTTCCTTTGCCAGTTTTACTTTCCACATTAATCGTCCCCCCATGATACTCAATAATTTCTTTGCAAATCGCCAGTCCGAGACCTGTTCCAGCTGAACGACTCTTGTGTGACTCTCTTCCCCGATAGAAACGGTCAAAAACAAACGGTATATCTTCATCGTCAATGCCATTTCCTGTATCCCGAACTTTAACCTTTAAACCTAAGTCTCCCTTCTCAAGAGATCCGTACTTTTCAACGATAAGATGAATGGAGCCGCTAGTCGGCGTGAATTTTTGAGCGTTGAACAACAGATTCATCACAACTTGCTCGATTCTCACAACGTCTATCCAAACGATCAGCGGTTTATCTGCTTGGGAACCGGTATTATCGATAAACGCAAAGCTATGGCCTTCTTGCTTTATAGGCAGCTCCAATTTTTCAAATAACGAGCGACAAAACGCCACTGAGTCAACCGCTTGATAATCAAAGCGAATTTTCCCCGTATCGAACTTCGACAACTCGAACAAGTCGCTGATAATACGATCCAAAATCAATGTTTTTTCATAGGTCAACCGCAAATATCGATCACGGTTATCTTCATCCATTCGGTCCAAAACTGCCTTCACATAACCTTGAATGAGCGTAAGCGGAGTGCCCAGTTCATGCGAAATGTTGGATAAGAGATGACGACGTGACAGTTCCATTTTAACCAATTCCTGATTGATCTTCTTAATACTTGCATTGGATAATTCCAGCTCTTCGGTTCTTTCTTGTACTTTTTGTTCTAATAATTCGTTCCACTCTTGCAATTGCCCCGACATGCTCTCAACACGAGCAAAAGATTTTGAAAATTGATGCGATAAATTAACGGACTCCATAAATACATAAAACAGCATGCCGAGCTGCATCAAATCTCCGGTTGCAACAAAATGATTGTAAAATAGAATATCATTGAGCACTAATACCAAGAGGACGAGTACCGCCGCTATGTTTAGTGAAGCCCCTTCTCTTTTGCGCAGAAAAGCCCGAATAGAAACATAGATGATATAACAAATTATCAACACAGAAACAGCTTGAAAAGCTAACATACTATACGTGTATATCAACGCTGGCGTCAAGAGGATAAATAAACTGTAGGCCACAATTGCTATAACAAACAAATTTCTCACTTTGCGATGCATTTCGCCGGGGTATCGTGAGTAGGAAAACATAATCAGCATCCATAGGGCAACAACGACTGACAAATATTCCAAATGAACTTGAAATTCCCAAGCGATATGCGGAAACAGATAAGTGATTAACGTAGGCCCGGTGACTATCGCTCGAAGTCCCATCGCCAATGAGAAGCATCCAAAAAATAGCGGCGATCTATCCTTTCTGCGCGCCAGAAAGAGGCCGATATGATATAAACCCATCGTAAACAAGCTGCCTATCATAAGTAGTTGAAACGCTATCTCTTTTTCCCTGCTAATGATCACATCTTTTGAAACACCTATGCGGAAAGATTCCCACAAGCCGCCTTTACGTTGGACGAAATTAGACACCTGAATGACTATTTCGGTCTGGGTGCCCTGTAAATGAAAAAAAACAGGTTTAGGGAAATTCGCCGGAATCATCGTTTCTTTACTCGTTCCTACCTTCCCGTTCGCTGCAGCCAGCTCTCCGTTAATCCATATTTGATACGCTGTCGCAACGCTTGGAACATAGAGTGCCATATTGGTACCGTTGTCCGCAGCTGCTGTACGAATCCGCAGCCGGTAGGTCGCATAGCCTTGATTCGACAATGCTTGTCCTCCCGACTCCTGTCCCTCCCACACCTTCGGCACTAGGGCATAAGATGGAGCATTGCTATTCAGACCGACCGTAAAATCATCGGGAGTTAACAAATGATTCCAATAAAATTCCCATTCGCCATCCAGATTTTGCAGCCCATCTCGCTCCCAATTCCATGCTTCTAAATCGAGAATACCTTTCACTGCCTCTGTCTGAGTGCTTTTTCCAAAAGCAGATGGGCTGGGGAGTAGTAGAAATAATAGGAATGCTAGTAACAGAAAATATAATTTGTACGCTGGTCTGCTCATACACCCACTCTTTCAAAATCAGAGAGAATTCCCAAATATTTTTTCATTCCGCTGCCTCGCTTTCTATAGCTCATTATATAATACTCATGCAACTGTTACGATACATTTGGAAAAAACACTGTTGTTTTTAAGTCACAAATTGGCATAACATGTCGATTAACGGATTCAAGTTCGCGACACGATCCCGTTTTATTGAAAGAATGGAATTCCATCTTGCAACCAAAAGTACAAAATTTCGCTTATTTAAAAGCCTCAGTGGACTTTTCTGATCGAGAGCAAGCTCCGTTCACACGCAAATAACGCAGCTTAACGGCTGCGTTATATTTTTCTGTTGCGGGACTGAGTTTATGAGATATGCCGCTGCAAGATTATAGTTTATTATTCAAATTGCTTGTTTCATAAACCAGCATAGACCCATGATCGTCATCCGGTACAGCATAGAGCCGCAGCTCTTGACCGGCGTTCTCAATGAACACAGGATTGCGGGTAATCACGTGTCCTTGAGGAGAAAACTCAGTGATGGGTGCTTCATGAAGCATATCCAATGTTTTCATGTCTATCAGGGCCAATCCACCTAGCTCGTACGGCTTGGAATTGAGACTTGAAGGATTGAATAGCTCAGAGATACCACTCAAGATCATTTTCCCTTCGCCTACATAATGACCGTCTTGATAATCCACATAATGACTCGTGTTTTCTTTCATAAGCAGTATCTGCCCCATTTGGTTCCATTCATAAAACTTGCGTGAACCCCAGCTATGACCTATTAGCTTTCCATTTTGACCTTCACGGACCACTCCTCCAATATGATCATGGACTCGGAACGATTCTTCAGCTTTCATAGTCTTTGGATCAACTTTGTAAACAATAGATTCACTATGGGGTCGATATTCGGCGACAGGTACCCAAATATTTTTTCCATCAAAATCAATGCCGCCTGGGTGATAGATGTTCCCTTCGCCCAAAGTCACATCATTCATAAGTTTCCCCTCTTGATCAAAGACAAATAGGTGACCGATTCCCTTTCCAGAAGTACGGTCATAACCGTTCTGGGGCAGGTCATATTTTACTGGCATTTCGATAAGTTCAACCGAGGATAAATAAAAGAGATCCCCGATTCGAACCATTCCTTGTGAGTGGTAGATGTTAAATTGCAGATCAATCTTAGCTTTTCGCTCCCATTTCGTATTGCGTGTAAGATTTCGGAACTGAGTGATGAGTTTCAGACTATCCATATATGCTTCTCCTTTCAGTGGCACCCGCTCTTTTGGTTGCTTCCCAGCCATCGTTTCCGTTAGCTCAATGAAAAATTGGAGACTCCACTGAGCACAAACAGTCTCATTGCTGTTCAGCAAGTATTCGGTGTGCACGGCTATTATGAAGATTAATTATTTGAGTGAGTATACTTTATATTCACCGTTATCTGATGAGAATCTCAATAGGTTACCATCATTAGGTACACCTTCAAAATAGGCACCAATACAACCTGTCGTGCATCTATGTCCAGATATTAAGATATTGACCTCGTTATCAGCATGCTTGGCCTTAAGTTCATGCATAAAGGAGAAGACTCTTTTTATAAAATTAGGTACATCCTCAACACCTTGATAGAACCTAGAATCTGGAACTACTCCATTCATTTTGACTTCGCCTTTTTTTAATAAGTCAGCTTCGCCTAGATCAAACACATTGAGCCTTTCATCGATGATTGCTTTCATACCTGTTGCGATCTCTGCTGTTTGAATGGCTCTTTCTTGGGGTGAGGTGTACACATAGTCAAAATCTACACTATTAAGTCTATCCCTTAATAGCTTGGCCTGCTCTATTCCAATGTCATTTAAGGGAAACCCCATTCTCCCCTGAAGCTTCCCTTCTCTGTTTAAATCGGTTTGACCGTGCCGTACCACATAAATCAAGCAATAACCCCTCCTTGATATTGCAATTTATTACACCCAATATACCACATATTGGAAAGAGAAGGAGTCTCAATCAAACGGTTTCTTCATGCTGAAAAAGCTGCCAGATCGAACCGACAGCTTCATAGAGATACTCTTATAACAATGAACCGAGTTGCCACGATGTGTCATTGAGTTAGGACGTTTGTAGGTGGTGCTTAATGTCGCCAGCTTCTTGCCAAACGCGATGTATCATCTGGCTGCTTCCTACGAATGCCATATCAATCACCTGCTCAAATACTTGCTTGTAAGTGAATGTTTTGCACTTAAAAGCTGTTTTGGAGTGCCTTCGAATATGACTTTACCACCATTGATACCGCCTTCCGGACCCATATCTATGATCCAATCGGCGTTTCTGATGACATCAAGGTTATGCTCGATCACAATGACTGTATTTCCTGAATCTACAAGACGATTCATGATAGCCAGCAAATGGGCGATATCCGACATATGCAGTCCGGTCGTAGGCTCGTCCATAACGTAAATACTTCCCTTTTTATGCAATTCGCTGGCCAGCTTGATGCGTTGGCACTCACCGCCCGACAGTGTGCTGAGCGGCTGTCCGAGTTTCAGATAATCCAGTCCCACGTCACTCATAGCCTGCAGCTTGCGCACAACTTCTTTTATATCAAAGAAAGATAGAGCTTGTTCAACGGTCATCTCCAGCACATCGGCAATCGATTTATCGTCTAGTTTGTAGGCTAGCACCTCTTCTTTGAACCTTTTGCCGCCGCATATTTCGCACGTTGTTTTAACACTGTCCAAGAATGCCAAGTCGGTATAAACGACACCAAGGCCTTGGCAGTTTTCACAGGCTCCCTTGGAATTAAAGCTGAACAAACCTGGGTTCACTTTGTTGGCTGATGCAAAGGCCTTGCGCACATCGTCCATGATGCCCGTGTAGGTGGCCGGATTCGAACGGGTAGAGGTACCTACAGCCGCCTGGTCGATCACTATCGCATCGGGATGCTTTTGCAAAAACACCTCGTTGATCAATGTGCTTTTGCCGGAACCGGCAACGCCTGTCACTACGGTTAATACACCCGTTGGAATATCGACGTTAACATTGTTTAAGTTGTGCAGATTGGCGTCTTTGACGGATAGTTTACCCGTTGCCGAACGAAAATGGTCCTTAAGCGGCATCGATTTTTTCATATGATTACCCGTTAGAGTATCGGCCTGCAGCAGGCCGGAAAAGCTGCCTTCGTAAACAATGGTGCCGCCGCGGCTGCCGGCAAAAGGACCGACATCGACTATATGATCGGCTACTTGAATCACATCGGGATCGTGTTCGACAACAATGACAGTATTGCCTTTATCGCGCAGTTTTTGCAGCAATTCATTGAGACGGTGCACATCGCGGGGATGCAATCCAACGCTCGGCTCATCAAAAATGTATACCACATCTACTAGGCTGCCGCTCAGATGTTTGACCATTTTGACACGCTGTGATTCTCCACCGGATAAAGTGTCGGTTTCGCGGTCGAGGCTGAGATATTCGAGGCCAATATCAACCAGATGCTGCAGTCTTTCCGTTAATGCTTTAACCATAGGTGCCGCTATCGGATCTTTTATTTCCTTTATGACCTCAATCAGCCGGCCTACCTCCATGGAAGATAGTTCGGCAATATTGCTGCCGTTGATTTTACAGCTGAGAGCCGCTTGGCTGAGACGAGCGCCGCGGCAAAGGTAGCATGGGCCTTCTGTAATAAACGGCGCCACTATTTTCTGGGTACGCTCCGACTTCGTTTTGACATCTTGCTTGATGTACTTGCCGCTGAACTTTGCAATGATTCCCTCTAAAGTAAATTTTACAGGCTTCCCTCCGACGTGCATTTCAACCTTATGCGGTTTGCCGTACAGAAGCTGTTCCATTTCTGCCTCGGTATAATCGGCAAGCTTTTTGTCGATATCAAACAAACCTGACTGGGTACAAATGTTCCAATCCCAGCTGTCAACACCATAATCAGGAAGCAAGATAGCGCCTTCTTTGAGTGATTTGGATAAGTCCAATGCTTTCTCCATGTCAACTCCAAGCTTACGGCCCAAACCGTTACATTCCGGGCACATGCCTTGCTGGTCGTTGAAGGAAAAGGCATTGGCTTTACCGGCATAAGGTTGTCCGACACGTGAGTATAACAGCCGAAGTATAGGTGCAATATCGGTAATGGTGCCCATGGTCGAGTGGGCGCCTCCGCCTAACCGTTTTTGGTCGACTATAACCGCCATGCTAAGATTTTCGATTGCGTCTGCATCCGGTTGCGGAATACGCGGCAGAAAGTTACGGACGAACATACTGAAGTTTTCATTCAGCAGACGCTGGGATTCAGAAGCGATGGTATCGAAAACGATCGACGATTTGCCGGAACCGGATACGCCGGTAAATATGATGATTTGGCGCTTGGGAATACGCAAAGATACATCTTTAAGGTTATTTTCCCGGGCGCCGCGGATTTCTATATATTCTTGGGTCATAAGACATCTTCCTTTACTCGTAATTAGATCCTTTTCAGATGAAGCGCCTCACGAGAACGGTTTATACATCGGATACAGCCGACATACGTGTAAAAACAGATCACTTGATGGGCAATAGAAACCATGAAGTAATCTGTTTTGTGATGCAGGACTATTTCACTATCTTACCCATTTATTGTTCCAACAGCTTTTCAAGCTCGCCGCCCCATTTAATCCAGCCATACTTAGCTCCTGCGAGTGCTTGATCATTTGAGATTCCGGTTTGTTCGAGATGTACATTAACCTTTCCGTCCCCTAAATCTTGCAGCGTCCAAGTGACCGTGTGCTTTTCTCCGCTTTCCATAGTATAGGACAATCGGTTTGGTGCGTCTACGATAAGTACTTCACCGTCAATAATTCCGTTCCACCATTCAGTCGGCTGAGTGCGAAATTGAAAACGGTGTCCTACTTCGGGTTTAAAATCATTTTCCATAACCCACTTGGCAAGCTTGCTTGAATCGGTTAAAGCGGACCAAATATTCTCGATCGATGTCGTGAACTGAAAATCCAAAGATAATGTTAAACTCATTCTTCTTCCTCCTCTAATAATTGGTTCAAGCGCAACATATTCGTACTCCAGAATTTGCTGTAGAAAGCCACCCAATCTTGAATTTCTCGGAGTGGAGAGGCGTTTAGCCTAAAGCGCGTTTCTCTGCCGACTTTTCGGTCAAGTACCAGTCCGGCATCTGCGTCATACACATCACGCAACTGGTTGTTCTCGCTCACAACACCCTCTCCTAAATATTATTACCTAGGGACTGCCGATTAATTATTCACAGCCTCCTTAAAGTATGCGGCTCTTAGGCAGTAGCACCTTCGAGTTGAGAGTTCATATTCAGACACCATTTAGTGTCATTTTAATAATAGGTCACCATTTGCTGTCGTGTCAACAATATTTTTAAGCCCCACATGAAAACTCTCAGTCAGTCAACTATTGATTCATTACTAACAAAATGTAATTTACAAATTATTAATAATAAAGCTGCAACAATATATTTTGACATCCGTCTAGGTTAACGATTCACAAAAATACAACACGAGGTGAACAGTTATGAAAAAAACATTTAAAATAATCACTCTTTCTACTACTGCTTTATTATCTTTTACTCTTGCTACCCAGAGCTTTGCAGCTACTACAGCTTCTACCTTTACTGATTTGGATAATATTGTTGCCAAAGATAAAATTATTGCTTTACAACAAAGTGGCATAGTATCAGGAATCACTCCCGAGTTGTTTGCTCCTCGAACTACGATTTCAGAGGCTCAAAGCGTTCAACTTATTGTTAATGCACTTGAACTCAATCTTGATCTGGTAAGATTTCTTAAGGAGCCAAAAGCTAACAACTATTTTGCAAAAGCAAATAATGATGCTTGGTATGCAAATGCACTCATTATCGCTGCAGTTAACGGGGTTGAGCTGCCGGCTGATCTTGACCCAGATAAAAAGTTAACTCGTGAACAGTTCACACATCAGCTTATTCGTGCTATTGAAGTAACTGGGAAACTGCCGATGATTAAACCAGTTGTTGTTGATATCAAGGATCAGGACCAAATTAATCCCGATTACTCTGGTTCCATTCAGCGCGCAATTCACTATGGTGTGATTAAGCTGAGTGCAGAAGGTAAGTTTAATCCGAATGATGAAATTACACGTGCTGACGCAGCTGAAGAATTATTCAATGCGATTGCGTACATGAAGGCTCACACAGCACCAGCTTCCAGCAATGAAGCCTTGACAGCGGATCAAGGAGTACTACTTATTCAAGAGGTACTTGGGACGGTCGATACTGACTTGAAATTCAAGATTGACCCGAACTCTAAGTTGACTAGAGAGTCGTTCACCTATGCGCTCATTCATACTCTTCAATCAAGCGAAAAACTGCCAATGATCAAGTTATCTCCGGTTCAAATAACAGATAATGACCAGATCGAAATCTTAAATTCTGGTTCTATTCAAACAGCGATTGCCCTTGGTTTTGTAAATTTAAATTCAGAGGGTAAATTCAATCCCAAAGATGAAATTCTCCGTGTGGATGCCCTTGAATATATTCAGAACGCTGTTGTGTATTTGAAACTTCATCCTTCTCAAAACGAATCCAATGACTCCCTTACTGCAACGCGTGCCGTTCAGTTGATCACCGATGCTTTGGGAAGCATTGGTGCGGATATCAATTTCAAAATTGACCCGAACTCTAAAATGACTCGTGAATCGTTCACGTATCTGCTTATTCATACTCTTCAAACAAGCGGGAAACTACCTATGATTAATTTAGTACCAGTTGAGATTAAAGATAATGATCAAATCGATACCTTGAACTCAGGAGCCATTCAAACTGCACTTGCATTAGGTGTGGTTAAGTTAAATCAGGAAGGCAAATTCAATGCAAAAGCTGAAATTAGCCTCGCAGATGCTACTGAATATATTAATAACGCTGTTAAAACCGTAAAAGGATTAACGGAATAGTAATAAATATATAACTATTTACCCAAATAAGAGAGAGGACAAATCAGTCCTCTCTCCTTTTCTTGTTACAGCATCGTATAACATGGGCTGAGTCAGGATAAATGATGAATTCAACCAAACTGAGGTTAAAGCGATTTTCCTTGGCTTAATTTAATACGGTTCTCTATCGAGCCTTTCTATTACGATTAAAGTTGGTAGAAATTAATACATGCATAAGGAAGCTCATCCCATTTGTTTTTTCGCTATGTACACCTACTTTCCCACTATGCTGGAAAAATTATTCATTCTAGTGAATTAAGTGCCAGATTCAGTTGATGAGCACTCCCTATGGGGAAACCATTTTTCTGCTCATAACCGAAAGAATGGCTTAGGTGAGCTGCTTGTATATTGGGCACGCTCCAGTTCTTCGGCAATGATGCGGATGCCCTCTTCTATTTCTTGCTCATCGGTTCGAATGATGCTAAGACGCAGCAAATTAAGCTTGGGAAAGGATGAAAGGAACTGCCTATCGGTAGCTAGCACATCAACGCCACGATTCTCCAATTGCTTGATCAAATCTTCAGTATGAATGGATTCCGGCAGGCGTATTGAAGCGAAAAGCCCCCCGCAATTTCGGGTGGTATATAAGCACTCTTTGGGCAATATTCGCAGGGAAATATCCCTAAGATGCTTTATGCGATGATTGTACATCGATTTCATTTGCTTCGCGTGATGAGCATACATCCCGGACTTCATATAAATCTCGAGCACACCTTGAGAAAGCACGGAGGTGCTCAGATCCGCAGCATGTTTATGCCATTGGAGCAAAGGAAGTAACGAAGCTGGTACTGCGGCTGCGGCAAGCCTTAATCCGGGCAGCATCACTTTGGAAAAACTTCTGAGATAAATGACATGACTGGCTCCATTATAAGCGTGAATAGGATCTGCTTTACTATCTGTTTCCAAATCAGCAAGGTAATCATCCTCAACGATGTAAACGTCATTGGCTTTGGCGAGTTCTGCAAGTCGCTGCTTGTCTTCCGCTGTGTAAGAAGTGCCTAACGGATTATGGAAGCGCGGGATTGTATAAAAAAACTTGATCATATTGGTTTGAAAATAGCGCTCCAAAGTTACCCAATCCATCCCGTCAGAAGTTCTTTCGATGCCGATTACGGTTTGTCTTTGTGTATGAAGCGCAGCCAGCATTCCCCAGTACGTTGGCTGCTCGACCAGAATGTTTGTTTTTCCGTTTGGAAAAGGCATTCCGGCTAGAAGATGAAGAGCTTGTTGGGCGCCAGAAAATATAAAAACTTGCTCAGCCGAAGGAAAAACCTGTTGCTGCTGGAAAAGCTTCACGATCTCCTGGCGAAGAGAAAGCAGACCCTGTGGATCGGGATAAGTGAATATGGAGGTCTCAAATAATTCCATCGCTTTATTCAAGCATTGACGAAAATCGATTTGCGGTATCGATGCCGGATCAGGAGCCGCTGATGCAAAATCGATTCGTTTTGTTTGCAGCAGGGGAAGAAGCGCTTCTTTGGCTACCACAAAATAACCACTCTTTGGACGGGAATATATGAGATATTGATTTTCGAGTTCCTGATAAACTCCAATAATTGTGTTGAGACTGCAACCGAATCTTTGGCTCTGCATACGGATGGAAGGCAGCTTCTGCCCGGGTTTGATGAGACCATTGACTATGTCCGAACGGATGATTTGCTGAATGGATTCCTTTTTATTTGTCATAACTATGCCTCCAACTTGAATAACTAGATCTTCTATCTGTACCCTTACAGATGAATAAAAGGTCAATATACATAGTATTTTGTATCTACTATAATACAAATAATCATACAGAAGTGATTTTGCATAAAATTTTTTTGAGGTGATTGTAATGAACAAAACAACAAGCGGCTGGATCAATGGTTTCATTGGCGTGCTCATCTTCAGTGGCTCGCTACCCGCAACACGGTTGGCTGTGATGGATTTTGATCCGTTATTTCTCACCGTATGCCGTGCCGCAATTGCCGGGATATTAGCGGGAGTGCTTCTACTCTTCTTCCGGCAACAACGGCCTGTCCGAAGCGACATCGTTCCGCTATTGTTAGTAGCACTCTGCGTGGTAGTAGGCTTCCCGCTGCTGACAGCCTTGGCGCTTCAGTATGTCACTTCCGCGCATGCAATAATTTACATTGGGCTTCTGCCGCTTTCGACAGCGATCTTCGGCGTACTGCGGGGCGGTGAACGACCACGAACGGCCTTTTGGATCTTATCAGCTCTAGGCAGCTGCCTAGTTGCAGGATTCGCCCTAACACAAGGGGCTACATCTTCCCCGGTCGGTGATACGTTAATGCTGGCTTCTATCATCGTATGCGGTTACGGTTATGCGGAAGGGGCACGACTCTCTCGGAGGCTAGGGGGTTGGCAGGTGATCTCTTGGGCGCTTGTTCTGTCTTTTCCTGTTATGTCACTGCTCTCGTTTTATTACATGCCAGTTTCGTGGGGGGGTATCCGTGGTTCCGCTCTCTTGAGCCTTGCTTATGTCT
Source organism: Paenibacillus sp. GCM10027630 (assembly GCF_042676305.1). Taxonomy (NCBI): domain Bacteria; kingdom Bacillati; phylum Bacillota; class Bacilli; order Caryophanales; family Paenibacillaceae; genus Paenibacillus; species Paenibacillus sp. GCM10027630. Next base: position 28,866 of record NZ_JBHTGY010000040.1, read on the forward strand.
CCCTGGCATGCTCATCGGCTTTGTGTTCTGGTATCGTGGTCTTGCCCAGGGAGGCATAGCAGCAGTTGGGCAGCTACAACTCCTGCAGCCTTTCTTCGGTCTGCTGCTTTCGGCTCTCGTTCTGCACGAGTCAATTGGCTGGCCTATCTTTATAGTAAATATCGGTGTTGTACTGTGCGTTGCGATCGCACGGCAATTTGCAGCAAAATAGTGTTCCTACATCAAATGTACAGTTCTTGTGCAAATGGCTTTTGCCAAATGTTCGTTATGAGTAATCGCCAGAATACCTATCTGCTCTTTTTTAGCATAATCAAGTACAATATCCCAGATTTGCGATTGAGTGATAACGTCCAGCATAGTACTGATTTCATCTGCAATAATGAATCGGGTTTGTGGCTTGAGCACTCTCATGACACAAATCCTTTGAAGCTCTCCGCCTGATAATTCATTAGGCCATCGATTTAGAAACTCCTTACGAATCCCCATTTCCTTTCTTAGATCATCGTCGTAGTCACCCGATTCACTAAGCGTTTTACCTAGCTTCCACTTTGGATTTACCGCAAGTTCCGGATGCTGGTAAATAAGCTGAACTGGAGAATAGCTGCCTTTGGAAACAGGCGATCCATCTATAAGCACTTCTCCCTTATCTGCTTGGATTTGCCCAGCCATGATTTTCCCCAAGGTGCTTTTGCCACGTCCGCTGCTTCCAATAAGACCTACTACCTCACCTGCAATGATATCAAGCGAAATATTCTCAAGCACCCAGTCTTTGCCGCCATCATATTTATAATAAATATTTTTTGCTTCTAATATCATCGCTCACTATCCTCCATATGCTGCACAACATCGATGTAATTACCATAGTCCTTACCTCTAATGGAATGAAAGCCGTTTTGTGGCAAGGCATGCCATAAAGCTTTACTGTAAGGGTGCACAACATTGTCAGGAGAAGCTTCAAATAACCTGGCGTCAGCAATCTCTACCGATACTCCCTTGTTAAATACAGCAATCTTATCCGCAATAATAAAAGCCAAATCAATATCATGGGTGATCATCAGTACTCCACAACCAGTGTTTGCCAACTCTTTTAATGAACTCAACGATTCTTCAACCATTGATTTGTGCAATCCGGGTGTAGGTTCATCTGCAATAATTAACTGTGCTCCAGAGGTTAGAGCGGTTCCTATGAGAACCCTTCTAGCCATGCCTCCTGATAGCTGGAAGGGATACTTATGTTCAACGGACTCGGCCAACTGGAATCTTTTCATAATATTTTTCACACTGTTTTTGGCGGTATGCAGCGGGCTAGCGATCTGGTGTCCCGTTTTCATCAGTGGGTCTAAATAGCTGATAGATTGAGGAATAAGGGATATTTCCCTTCCTCTAAGCGCTTCTTTTTTCTTGGGCGTAAGTTCTTCACCTTTGTATTTGATACTCCCGCTAGTGTAAGCATTTGCCGGAAGAATGCCCAGAATCGCATGTGCAAGAAGACTTTTTCCTGAACCGCTAGCCCCCACAATTGCTAATATTTCTCCAGGGTACAAATCAAGCGTAAAGTTCGATATCACTTGAACATCTTTGTGGTGCAGCCCTTTTCCGTATTGTTTAAAATTGACCGCAAAATCCCGTACTTCCAGTATTGGCTTCTTTAGTTCCATAACAGTCTCCTATTCATGCGCCTTATAGGGATTAATTAGAGCTTCAACCTTCTCGCCTAGCAGATCAAACAAAATAACAATGATAAGTAAAGACAAGCCTGGCATTAAAGCAATCCACCATTGTCCGGTACTCAAATATTTGAGTGATTCCGACAAGATAACTCCGATTCCCGGCTGATGCGGGGACAGCCCAAATCCCAAGAAGGTAAGTGAGGCTTCATGAAGTATTGCATGCGGAAACATTAAAATCAGTCCGACCAAAAATTGTGGAAGCACATGAGGCAAAATATGATGTCTAGCGATATACCAGTTACTTTTTCCAAAGCTTCTTGATGCCAGAACATATTGACTGGATTTTAGCTGCAAAACCTCCGCTCGAATGACACGTGCAATATATGTCCAGTGGGTTAGAATGATGCCAATAATGATACCTTGCGGTCCCTTTCCCAGTACAAAAGAAATCAAGATAAGAAAGATCAAGTGAGGCAAACCCATGACTACATCGATAAGCCAATTGATGAACGTATCCAACTTCTTACCGCCTATCGCTGCTGCAACTCCCAATATAAGAGCGATAATACCGCTCGCTGCAGTAGCTACTACTCCGATGATAATGCTAAGCGATAATCCTTTAACCGTTCGCAGGAACATATCGCGTCCAAACCAATCGGTTCCATAAATATGACTGAGTGATGGTTGAAGATTTTTTTCAGTAAAGCTTACACGAAGCGTCTCTTCCGTTATCAGATTCCCTGTTAGGAGAATGGTACTTAGCAATACTACGCAGAGAGCGATATAAAGTAAGGTTTGCTGCCTCCTATTAAAAAGCCTTTTGCTTAAAAGCTTGTTTGCAGCTTTTTCAGAGTAAACAGATGTATTAATATCCACGTTGATTCCCCTCTCTTATGCGTGGATCTACTAAAGCATATAAGATATTGGCTATAAAGTTTCCAATGAACACAAATGCGGCTGCAAATAAGCTGATTCCTACAAGAAGCGGAAGGTCCCCTCTAATACCTGCATGCACAACCGCATTGCCAAGCCCCGGATAAGAAAAGATTCCCTCCGCCAAAGTAGAACCCCCGAACAATTCTGCGATTGAAGCAAATTGTAACGTAATAGCCGGTAATAGAATATTTCGAAGGCCATGCCTTCTTACAATCATCCATGTGCTTTCTCCTCTTGCTTTAGCAAAGAGCGTATAATCGCTATCCAATACATCGATAAATTTGCGCCTTGTATGCATGGCTATGCTCGCAACCCCTGTCAAGCTCAAGGTCAGCGCAGGCAAAATGAGATGGTATAACCTGTCTCCCCAACTTATATCACCGGCATACACATGAATCGGAGCACTCAGTCCTATCGGAAACCATCCCAGCTTAACGGAGAAAACTATCAGAAGTAAAATCCCTACCCAGAAGATGGGTGCTGAAGCCAAAGTCAAGCAATATAGTTTAATCACCTTGTCTACAAGCTTGCCCTTGTACACAGCACTAATAATTCCCATCACAAAACCAAGAACACCGGATAATGCCCATGCGATTCCCATTAGAAGCAGAGATGCAGAAAATTTTTCCACAATAACAGTCTTAACCGGTTGATTGTAAACGATACTGGTTCCCATGTTGCCGCTAAGAAGCCCCTTTATCCATTTGATATACCTCACAGTAAAGCTGTCATTCAGTCCCCAATATTCACGCAACTTATTTATTTGCTCCTGCGGCAACGAAGCATGCTCTCCACCAATATATGCTTCAATCGGATCAATCGGGGAAAACTTCATTAAGATAAAGCAAATAACCGTAACAGCAAAAAAAAGCAGGAGTAAGCGAACTATCTTTTTTAACAAAAATGTGATGATATGTAACACCTTGGTGTGTTGGTTAAGTCTTTCATTTCTAAGCACTATTGACATATTACTTTTTCACCCAGTCCTTGATGTTATCCACCGTTATCCAATAGGCGCCACGATGCGGAGCAGGCCTGAAATCACCGATTTCTACACCGTTTTTGATATAAAAGGTATGATGAAACGCGACCATAGGAATGAACGGGCTATCCCCCAATGAATTTACACCATATTTACCATCCCATTGCGCTTTTTTCCATAATTCCATAGCTTCCTTCTGGTTGGTTGTTTGAATTGCTTTTCTCAAATATTCATCGACCTGTTCATTTTTGTAGCTTGGTGAATTTGTTGTGCCCTTTGTAATTCGATCTGAACTGAAATTGGTATAGATTTCAAACGGGCTGTCCGCTCCTTTGCCGAAGAGATAAGCTTCCTTGTAGAGTAGCTTTTGATTGCTGATTTCATCCCAAACTTTGGCTTCCAGATTTATTTTAATGCCGATTTTCTTGGCGCTTTCCTGTGCTCCCAAAACAACCGCCTGCCTCTCGACTTCACCCGGAGTATACAGCAGAGTAAACTCCGCCTTCTTACCGTTTTTCTCGACAATACCGTCCTGATCTGTATCGGCCCATCCGCCCTCCTTAAGAATTTTCTTGGCCGCATCTACATCGGCATTCTTGAGATTATTCGCCTCATTGTCCCATGGCATCCCCGGATTATGGGAATAAACGGGGCGTGCTCCACCATTTAATGCAATTGCCGCAATACCCGCCCGATCCATTCCATAGGATATCGCTCTTCTAATCGCTGGATCGGAGGTCACATCATTGCCAAGCGGTATTCCATCCATCACATAGGCACCTCTTTTTACAGTAGGCATGCTAATTGATACAATATCCATCGTTTCGATACTTCGTTGACTATACCCAGGGATGGGTTTGCCGATATAATCCATACTTACACGTGCCAGGTCAATTTCCCCTCTTTTGGCTCCCGCAAAGCTCGCATCCATATCCAAATACAAAAATGTCACCTTTTTAATATTCGGCTTTTTTCCGTAGTAAGATGGATTGGCTTCGATAATCAGCTTTTGCCCTTTTTGCCATTCAACAAACTTATAGGGCCCAGAGCCTATTGGATGCTGTCCATAATTGTCGTTATAGGCGTGTTTAGGAATTATTGCAATTCGCGTTAATGTGTACTCGAAGGTAGAATCCGGATTCTTTAATTGGAAGGATACCGTATAGTCGTCTTCCGCTATTACCTTCTCTATGTTGGAGAGATCTATGTATGAGGTGGTTTCTCTGACCTTTTCAAACGTAAATACCACATCGCCTGCCGTAAACTTCTTACCATCGGAATATAGGACATCCTGCCGTAGATTGAGCGTTAGTTTCTTTCCGTCAGCACTTATAGTCCTTTTAGTAGCCAAGTCGTTGACAATGTTCATATCTTTATCAAACATAACCAACTTGCTTTGAAACAAGGCCTCACCCATTCCCGGCCAGTCGAAAGCAGGATCAAAGCCTTTAGCCGGCTCCCCTTTGATTGACACCACGATCTCGTCGGAAAAACCAGCCTTTGTTGCCTCCTCCCTTATTGGGGCTGTTACATTTGTGCAGCCAGCGGAAAGAACCGCAAGCGCCAGAACTGCTGTTAAACCTAATTTTCTTTTCATCTGTTTCCTCCTGTAATGAAATAGTACCGTTGCAGCGACTAGGCTGCCAACCATGTAGTCCATGATTCGGATACATGTAAACGTTAAAGGTCCTGTTTAAATAGTAATTATTACTATTTAATTTGTCAACAATTACTTTTTAATTCACCAGGGAGATTTATTATTATTCATTAAATCCGCGGTTTTTAAATAATATTAGAAACAAAGATATTGGAGTTAAACCAATAAAAATTAAGGTGTCTTTCCCTTTGTAAATAGGGGAAAAGACACCTTTTTAAAACACAGTTACATAAAAGGGGAGCTGAAAATGAGATATGAGCTGATTCATTTATTGTCTCATCTGGAAGACGAACAAATCATGGCGTCCATTATCCAAAGCTTAAATACCGAAGACTTCGAAACATTCGTTTGCTACCTTGATTATACGAAGCCTGATGTACGGGAGCGTTGGTTGGAGTTGTGTAACAAAATTCTTCGCTTGGAGTAAGTCACGACCTCGACTTCTCATACGAAATATTTAGCAATGAGTAAAGCGATGATCCTTAATCCATTCAGAGGCAATCAAATATACATGGTCTTTCATAAATGGACTAAACGTTGGGTCATTCATTATCTCAAGCTGCTTCGGAATCGTATGTACCAGCATAACAGCATTGGTTTCAAATCCATCCGGTAACTCCCTAAGAATACGAACCTTTGATATATATATATTTTTCACAAATACAAGACGGGTCTTTTCATAAATTAAATATTGGCCAATTCTTTCAATCGAATCGAGTTCTCCTCCAGTCTCTTCATACATCTCCCTGATAACAGTTTGTATAATAGACTCGCCTTCTTCCCTATTCCCTCCAGGTAATTCCCAACCGCGAGAATGATGTCGAACAAGTACCAATTTACCTCGGTAGAAGGCGAATATCAGCACACAATTAGCTTCTTCAACTAGAGGTTCCTTTGATAGGATTATATTTTGATCGGGCAACGCACCTGGAAACTCATAATTCATTATTACCACCAACTTGTTTTTTGTTGTTTATATGTTCTTTCCCATTCTGCTCCTTACGATAAGTCAACACTCTGGATTTCGTTCTCATCTCATCATATTCACCCTCTGCGGTTGAGTCCCAAATAACCCCTCCACCTACACCATAGACCGCCAGCTGCGTATGCGTATCCACAAGAACTGTGCGAATTGCTACGTTAAACGTGATGCCTTCACCTGGTACCGCAAGCCCAATAGCACCGCAATAGATGTGTCGTGGCTCCTTTTCCAAGGATGAGATGATTTTCATAGTAGATATTTTGGGAGCCCCGGTTATAGATCCGCAAGGGAACATAGCCTGAAATACATCGAATAAGCTGCTCCCAGCTTTTGTATTCGCTTCTACGGTTGAGGTCATTTGGAACAGGGTAGGATATTCCTCGATTTCAAACAGCTTCGGAACCTTTATAGTGCCTGTCTTAGCAATTCGGCCTAAATCATTTCGAAGTAGATCTACGATCATCACATTCTCTGTCCGGTTCTTCTCGGATTCGAACAAAGCCTTTCTGCTCTCCGATTTGGGAATAGTGCCTTTCATAGGCTTTGTACGAATGACATCCCTATCCCAATGAAAGAAAAGCTCGGGTGAAACAGACAGGATCCGATAACGCCCTACATTTAAATACGCGGAATAATTAGTTTGCTGGACATCTCGCAAATCTTCGTAATAGGCAAAATCATCTCCAGTAAGTTTAGCATGCAGTCGCGTCGAATAGTTGACTTGATATGTCTCTCCTCGAGCAATCGCCTCATGAATCGTTTCAATGTTGTTTTCATATTCCACACGACTAGTGCTTTCACACCAATCTGATACGAAATACAACCCCTTCTCATTTATATCTTCTTCTATTGGTTTTTCGTAGACACCGAACCACACTAAAGGAAATTCTGCAGCAGGCTCACAAATGCTGAGATTTCTCTCGAAAGCGGGCGCGCATTCATAAGAAACATAACCAGCCACATAGAACTGCCCATCGATAGCTTCCTGTACCTTCTCGAATATCCCCTTAACGTTTTCCAATTTGTGAGTTTGCCAAACCTGCAGAGGTTTCTCAAATTTCAATCTCTTCTGATTAAAATCAATGATAATGTTGGATTCGTGTTTCACATGCTACACTCCGCTCTTATTCAATTGGTCTTACAAACCTTTATAGGAGTCTGTTTTGTATAAACTCCAAGGTTAATACCAAAGGGTACGATTTCCTCAATCCAGTTCACAGCTGAAGAAAAATCTTTGAAATAGTCCATGTATACATCCCTCCCAGAATTAAAAAAAAGCATTTGATCCACAGATCAAATACTTTGCCCAGGCGTACGGCCATATATTATGTGCTCCCTCGTGGTTCACCACGTTTACGCCAGTTACACATATTAAATTTATCCGAATCGGATATTTTATTTAAAGGTCTCGCTTTGCTTCCAGAAAAAAGTATTGGCAGATTTAGTAGCTTAAGCCCGGATAAAGCGGAAATTGTGCTGTTAAATCTTTTACCATGCTTCTTACTTTTTCATGTACTGCTTCGTCTGATGGATTTTTTAATGTCAAAGCAACGATTTTCGCAATGCTTCTCATAGCTTCCTGATCCATTCCACGGGCAGTAGCAGCCGCTGTACCAATTCGAACTCCACTTGTAATCATCGGTTTAGCAGGGTCAAAAGGAATTGCATTTTTGTTCACCGTTACCCCTACTTCATCCAACAAGTGTTCAGCATCTTTACCACTGATCTGGAGGCTGCGAAGGTCAATCAGCATCAGATGGTTATCTGTGCCTCCTGATACAAGATCGACGCCTTCAGCCAGCAGTGCTTCAGACAAGACTTTTGCATTATTAACAACGTTTTGAGCATATGTTTTAAAGGACGGTTGAAGCGCCTCGCCGAAAGCAACAGCTTTAGCAGCAATGATATGCATTAAAGGCCCGCCTTGAGTACCAGGAAATACTGCTTTATCTATCGCAGCTGCCCATGGCTTACGGCAAAGGATCATACCGCCGCGAGGACCGCGAAGCGTTTTATGAGTAGTTGTTGTTACAAAATGCGCATGTGGCACTGGATTCGGGTGCAAGCCTGCTGCAACAAGCCCAGCGATATGAGCCATGTCTACAAAGAATAACGCGCCTACATCATTGGCGATAGCAGCCAACGCTTCAAAATCGATGATGCGCGGATATGCACTGGCACCAGCCACGATCATACGAGGCTTATGCTTGAATGCCAGTTTGCGAACCTCGTTATAATCAATATGCGAATCGCTTTCTCTTACGCCATAAGGAACAAAGTTGTACAAAATTCCAGAAGAATTAACAGGGCTGCCATGAGTCAAGTGACCGCCATGCGCCAGGTTCATGCCTAGAACCGTATCACCAGCCTGCAGCGCTGCAAGATATACTGCCATGTTGGCTTGTGCGCCTGAATGGGGCTGTACGTTAGCATGCTCAGCACCAAATAATTCTTTTGCACGGTCACGCGCGATGTCCTCTACGATATCTACGTATTCGCAACCACCATAGTAACGTTTACTTGGGTAGCCTTCTGCATATTTATTGGTTAGAACCGTTCCCATCGCTTGCAGCACAGCTTCGCTAACGAAGTTCTCAGAAGCGATCAATTCGATTTTGTCGCGTTGACGGCCAATCTCCAGATTCATAGCCTCAACAATTTTGGGATCTTGTTTTCGTAATTGCTCCACAATAACGTTCTCCTTAGAATAGGTTGGTTAGTTTTGGGTCTATATTAAAGCAGCATGCTTCGAACGAGCAATTTTTGTCGCTTCCACCATATTGCGTAAAGAAGCAGCAGTCTCTTCGAGTCCGCGTGTTTTTAGCCCGCAATCCGGATTAATCCAGAATAGCTTGGGATCCAACACACGCAAGGCGCGTTCAATCATGCTCGTCATCTCCTCCACACTCGGAACGCGTGGACTGTGTATATCGTATACGCCTAAGCCGATGCCCAGCTTGTAGGTATTCAACTCGAAGCTATGAATCAATTCACCATGGCTACGGGATGTTTCAATAGAAATGACATCGGCATCCATCGCTTCGATCGAATCAATCATGTCATGAAATTCGCAATAGCACATATGCGTATGAATTTGTGTTGTTTCCTGTACGGTACAGGTGGCGATGCGGAAAGCCTTGACCGCCCATGCCAGATAACCGGCTTGCTCCTCTTCCTTAAGCGGCAGTCCTTCGCGAACTGCAGGCTCATCCACCTGAATCATACCAATGCCTGCCGACTCAAGTGCCTCCACTTCTTGTCTAAGCGCATAGGCCAATTGGTAAGCGATTTGTTCACGAGGGATGTCATCGCGGACAAACGACCAGTTCATAATGGTAATCGGTCCAGTCAGCATGCCTTTAACAGGACGATTGGTGCGAGACTGGGCATACTTGGTTTCTTCGACAGTCATTTCCCCTGTAAAAGCTACATCCCCGAATATAACCGGAGGCTTCACACAACGGGAACCGTACGATTGCACCCATCCGTTTTGTGTGAATGCAAAACCTGCGAGCTTTTCGCCGAAAAACTCGACCATATCGGTTCGCTCAAATTCCCCATGAACGAGAACGTCTAATCCGATTTCCTCCTGGAGCTTGATCCAGATATCGATTTGCTCCCGGATGAACGCAGCATACTGCTCATTGTTCCACTCGCCCTTGCGCCACAATTGACGCGCCTTACGAACTTCCGCAGATTGCGGGAAGCTGCCAATGGTCGTTGTAGGAAAAAGCGGCAATTCCCATTTGGATTGTTGAGCAGCATAACGCTCGGCAAAGGGACGGGAACGTTCCGGCTGCTGATTACTAAGTGAAGCGACAGCTTGCTGGATACTGCTGCGATTGCGCTCTTCCGACTGCTGAAGTGCCTGCAAGTCACGATCACATTTTTCCAGCTCTTCTATGATCCCCTCACTGCCTGATGCTATTGCTTTCGTAATAAGCACAAGCTCATCAAGCTTTTCATCCGCATAGGCAAGCGCATTTTTTAGTTCAGCTGTGAGCTTAGTCTCCCGTTCTGTAGTTACCGGAACATGAAGCAAGCTGCATGATGATTGAACAATTAGATTTTTGGCCGTCACTAGTTCAGTGAGTTCTTCAAGCAGTCCGAGTTTCTCCTGAAGGGACGCCTTCCAGATACCGCGACCATCGATCACTCCGGCACCTAAAACCTTGTCCGCAGGAAATCCGAGTTCTTTAATCAACTGTAAATTACCTGAGAGGCCATGAACGAAATCCAGTCCGATTCCTTTGACTGGTAGTGAAACCACGTCAGAATAGTGCTCTAAGGATTCAAAATAGGTTTGCAGCATAATGTTCAGTGTTGGCACTGATGCCGCAAATGTTGTATAAATGGTTTTTAATCTCTCAATGTCAGCATCGCTTAGCTTCGTTACGAGAATTGGCTCATCTATTTGTACCCATTGAACCCCTTCCTCTGCAAGCTCTTGAAGGATCTGTACATAAAGTGGGAGCAGTCGACTCAACCAAGCATCTGTCTCTGATGCACTGTATCCTTTGGATAATTTTAGAAAGGTCAAAGGTCCGACGATAACCGGCTTTCCTTCGATCCCGAGCTTTTCTTTAGCTTCCCGATATGCTGTAAGAGGCTTGTTCTCGGTAATGGACGGTGTTACGAGGGCTAGTTCAGGCACGATATAGTGATAATTGGTGTTAAACCACTTGGTCATTTCGCTTGCGGCAGCATCCTTCGTTCCCCGGGCGACACCGTAATAGACAGATAAGGGCACGACGCCTCCCTCAAAAGCAAAACGTTCTGGTATTATACCGAACATCGCAGCTGTATCAAGAATATGATCATAATAACTGAAATCATTGACTGGTATAAGATCGATGCCCTTCTCTTGCTGCTTGCGCAAATGATTAAGACGGATCTCCTGGAGCTGAAGCTGAAACTCCGATTCTCCAAGCTTGCCTGACCAGTACGCTTCTAACGCTTTCTTCCATTCTCTATCAGCACCTATACGTGGATAACCCAATACACTACTTACTGCCATCTACAAAAACTCCTCTACAATTTGTTATAAAGAAAGATATCATAGATCAGCCGATATAGTGTAACTGGATTAAACTATATCTAGATATAGTTAATAGCTATATCTAAGTTTTATTAGTATGCAGCCCTTTACTTGAGTAAGCAAAAAAAAGAGCTGCCTCGTGGCAACTCCTTCACTAATGTGTAACTTGAAGGTCTTTTTCTATGTGGGCTCCTAGTCTAAAGATCAGGTGACTAATCTTGATTTATTCATCTATTTTGGGCGGTTGGATGAGACTTGAAGCCGTTCCTCATCAATGAATTGTAAGATTGTATCATTCACAAAAACGGGGTTTTCTCTAATCATATGAGGTCTATGGCTGCAACTAGGTACTATTACATATCTAGAGTTAGGAATAAGGTCAGTAACCCGTTTTAAATCCTCTTCAGGTGCAAACGGGTCATATTGTCCAGCTAAAAACAATGTTGGGCAGTTTATGCTGCGTAATTCTTCGTTGCTAAGTTGGGGGAACATTCTCCAATCATATACTTTTTGCCGTAAGAACTCTTGCCAATTTCCACGATGTGCCTCCAGATGCCTTTCTTTCATCAAATTGATAAAGTCATAACGACCGTTTTGTAAAAGCCATTCCGGTTCAAATTCCTCGGATCCCATAGAGGCTACAAAGCCACTCTGACCAATTGAAGTCAAAGATGCAATTCTATGAGGTTGTGCTACAGCACAATGTAGTGCAACACCTCCTCCCATACCATATCCGATAACATGTGCCGTAGGAATCTGTAGTTGATCCATAAATGCAAAAATGTCTTTAGAATGCTGAGGAGTACTCCATTCAAGGCTGTTGCTCCTCGTTCGACCATGTCCTCGGAAATCTGGAAAAAAACATGTGTACTTACTTTGGAAGTCAAGCATTTGACTTGCAAAAGCTAATATCCCTCGCGAAAACCCACTATGTAAAAATATCACAGGGTCACCAACACCCATTTGTTCATAGAACATTTCCATGTTATTACATTCTAAATGTGGCATCTGTATTAAAACCCTCCTATTTTCTTACAATTAGAGTCCCTATTGTTTCCATATTAACAAACATATGTTCTTGTGTAAATGATTTCTATTGAAGTGTCCTGCCCTTTCATATTAGGAGTTGTCCGTATCGATTCCACGGTAGCCTCGTTATTTGAACTCTCGTTTCCCCTTAGAATTTAAAAAAGCCCGCTATTTGCACGGACTTTATTATATTCGGACTATGTTCTATCACGCACGTATCATATCTAGTCGATTTGTTTGAATGGTTAAACCATTTATTTTACAGATCCATTTTTTACAGATCCATTTATTATAGACTCATAATCATCAAGCCCTGATGCCATCAGCCATTTCCTATTTACATATTCAATTTTTATTGTCAATGTACCAAAGGGCTCGTCAAGTACTATAGTATCTATCGTAATTTCTACAATATTATTTTCTTGACTTTTTATCTTGGCGGTATCAATTAAAAATTTTTCTGCCCATCCGTGGCCTCCACTCCTTGTGTTTACATAAAGCTTACCTTCATAATCCTTATAAAGAGGAAGACCTATATCTTGCGATTCCAGATAATGGCTATAAAATAGCTTTTGAGCGATATCTTTTGTAAATGCAGCCCCTCCCTCCATACATTTGGTAGCGGATAACTCTACACATATCCAGCACAAAATCACACTGCGATATTTTCTAAAGCCGATTAGTTCAAATATCTGTCCATTAGAACTCGCAATGTTTGTATTGTGTAAAGAACAACCTTTCTCTTGTCTTCCTCGGAACTTTCATTTGTTTCTAACATGTCTAATATATCCTTGCTCTTTCTAAGTAATAGCACATCAGAGTATAGATCGATGTTTATCTTTTCATTCAAGCTAAGAGGCCGTATTGATTGGTATCCCTCCAAGATTGCTTTGTAGGTGTTGTCATCAAAACAATTTTTTGTTACTGCTAAATCATGTATCCTCCATCCATACGCACAATGGTCGAAATCGAATATTGTAAATCCGTGTTCTTGACTGTAGTGAACGTTAGAGGGATTCAGGTCTCCGTGAATTAATCCAAATGCCTCATTCGCTAAAGGGAGTTGATTAAAATGTTCAAACAATAGGTTTGCACGTATATTAAAAAAGGATATTTCTGGTAAGTCTAGGGTTTGGCTATACTTTTCTAAACTTTTCAGCGGCTCTTTTATAAGATAGGTTGGGCTAATTTTATACCGAGTGTATTCACTTTTAAAATGATTAGCTCTCTTGTGGAGATTCGCTATTACATTCCCAAAGATTGTTGCCTCCCTAATGTTCATATTGCCAATTTGATTCCCTTCCGCATAATGAAATAAAGCAATATATCGAAGCTCATTACTGTAAAGTATAGTGTTTAGATTCTCATTTTTTATACTTAGAATCGGGGATGCAACAGGGAGACCATTTTTATGCAGAAATTCAAGGAAATCCAACTCAAAACGAAGATCAGTAGTATCTTGAATGTAACTTTTTTTGTTCCTGTAAATCCTTAAAATGAATTTTTTCCCATTTGAATGAATGGAGTAATGATCATTAAAACTTCCACGCAGAAATTTACATTTTATTGGCCTTGAAAGATTATAAATATCCTCTAAGGCACAAAGAATTCGCTCTTCATCCGTCATTTCATTTGTAAAGGTCAATACCGCTCCCCCTTGTCACATCGATTTACCGGTTTGTGATTTTCGCGGATCTGAAGGAGAATCCTGGTTGAAACCGTCGACACTTAAATGCGCTTTACCGCGAGAGGGCTCGCGATAAAATCCACTTGAAGCTCAGGGAACGCTTCGCGCACTATCTCCACGACTGTTAGCATCCCTGCTTCCTCGCTATTCTGATGCCCTGTAATAATCAGCGCCTTTTGAAGTCCCATATCCATGGCATCTCTCACATATTCGTTCGTCTCCCATTCATTCGTTTCGCCAACGATTAGGAGATCGATATTTCTGTTCTCAAAGTATTTGATATGCGAACGACCGCCTGACGCGCCAGGCATCAATCCGAAACACCTCACAGGCATCTCCGGATCTCCGGCCACCAGCATGCTATCGATATTGAGCTTGTCTTTCAGATGGGTGACTATGGTGCGGACGGTATGCTGCTCATCATGGGGGAGCGTAAGCAGGCTTATCCTCTCTGGATCTGCGTAAGCTTCCCATTCCAGCTTCTTGAGCATGCCTATTAGAATGCCGTCCGGCTTGTATTTATGGACATAATCATGCAGTCGGAAGATCGAAATACCTGACTCCTCGATAAGCATCTGCTTCCTTTCATATACCGGGTCCCCTGCTAGCCACTCAACTTCATCCTTGTGATTGTAGTAAGTAGGCTCGTGTGTGATGATCAGATCGACACCTGAATCAACCGCTTGCTTGATTGCAGCATAAGTTGTCATGAACACAACAGCCACTTTCCGGACCTCTGCATTCAGGCGTCCGCTCTTCAACGTATCGACGGTCGTTTCCAAAGGGCCAACCGGTTCGATGAGACGATTTAGCACCATCTGCACAGTAATGATCATGTTTGGGACCTCCAATTTCTTTATTAGCTATATTTATCCAGAAATCCTTTATAGTCAATATGTCTAGAATAGTCTTGTACTTCACCTTTAAAGAAATGTGATACCTCTTTAGGTGAAACGGCATCGGGAGCAACACCTCCAATCAAAAATGATGTTTTATCTTCAATCGACAGACACTCTGCTATTCTATTAGCAATAATCAAATTCATTATTCTTGAACCCATAATTCCCCTCATTCTTTAATAATTTCTTTCAACGTTTCTTCAGTTGGTTTAAAATCAGGGAGGACTTTGAGTAAATAATGCTTCTGGCCGTCGCTGCATCCATCTAGAGAAAGCAGCTTTCCACTCCATGATCCTTCCTCCCATGTCATGGATTTGCAGGAGACCTTATAGGCTTTCTCAACCGTCATATTGTCACGTGAGGGATCGAATTGTACCCAGATGCTATCGCTATCATCCCGATAGTCCAAGTCAATATAGATGGGGCCTGAATCTTTGGAATAACGAACAATGCGTATGTTATCAGGCTCATGCATGCTAACATTTTTCTGGAAAGCTTCCAGCTTGCTGAAATTTTCTTTTTTAAGCGGCCGGCTGACAATGGCATTGTTATCATTGAGTGTAATGGAGCGATCCTGTTCATTCCAGACTACGCTAAAATCCAATTCCTCCATAAGGTCACGAAGTGGCACGTAAACGATACCACTGTCCCGAATGCTTATCGAATTCATATATTTGGGTCCATTTTTCAGCATTAGGATGTTGCTTCCCGTAAAGACGGTTACCTCCTTATTCCCTTTCGTTAAACGGAATTGCTCGTGATCGTCCGGATTACTCAGTCGTTGTATCCCCATTTCTTTAAACAAGTGATCCTGAATGGGCATCAGCGCCATGTCTTTTGGATCAATACGGACAGAACCGATTTCTTCGTAATAATAACGCAGTTTGACGTCATTGACGGCCAACGAGGAGACATTATCATACGTCTGTAAAGGTTCACTCAGACGTTCGTCCAGCGGCTTCTCATCATTTATGGCTCCGGTGCCCGAACAGAATGAAGTTGTTCCATCCGAATTTTTGAAAACAAGATACGAATTGCCAAACTGAAAAGAAATTCCACACTTCGTACTGATAGTGCTGGAAAGAACATGCGTTACCGAAGGAACATCCCCTTTATAAACGCTCGAAACCTCAAATTCCACTTTAGCTTGATCCAACTTTTTATTGTGCCAGATCCCTACCACCTTGCCGGTAAAAATCTGCTCGGCATGCTCGATCTTTTGCTCGAAAGTTAACGGCATACAACTACAGGCATAACAGGTCGCTCCTGACATAACCAGCGAAACAAGTAGCCCAACCAGCAGAGTCACTACAAATCGTCTAATGTTCAATTCCCTCACCCCACATCCTTATACTTCCAGATCATGGTAAAAGTTTCGCAGGAACATTGAAAAGTACCGCCCATTATTTGAATAGGCTGCCAAGTTTGCTGGCAGCCTAGAATATGATTGCACACTCTCGTGTCCCATCCCTCGGTGACGGATAATTTATGAAATGTAAAACCCTTCAACATCCAAATCAAAAGAATGGTATTTCACCTCTCTATTTTGAATCCACATTTCCAAGGGTATAACCCACGGGCGAAATTTGATAAAATTGCGCAAATCCCTTATATTCACAAACTGCATCTCAAGAATATCTGGGTCAGATTCTTCAATTTCGTTTTGTTCTGAATGCAAGCTGCCTGCATAATAAACTTGGAGATACTGCCCATATTTTTCTGAAGAATACTCCGTAACGAAAGCAACAGCTTCAGCAGCTATTTTTATCCCTGTTTCCTCATACAATTCTCGTTTTGCAGCTTGTAAGAAAGTTTCACCGATTTCTGTCGAACCTTTAGGCAAACTCCAGCCAGATTTATCTTTTACTAATAGAACCGCATCATCTTTTAAAACCACGATTCCAGCGGCAAGATTATGAGCCATTTTTCCGCCTCCTTTTAGAAATATATAAATGCTTTCCTGCTTAATTATCCCATGGAATTTAATGGTATTTAATGGAATTCAGTGACGATTTTGAGACAATTATTTCGATTAAAATATCGGTCCCTCGGTTCTGGCCAAGAAACCAAACAAATACTTACGTATAAAAAAAACTCCGCACAGTAACACGCCTGTACGGAGCTTCAAAATCTCATACACTAAACCTTGAAATATGACTTATGACTTATTTTCTTAGCTTTGAAAGCAGTCTAAGAACTTCGATATACAACCAGACTACAGTTATAAGCAGGCCAAACGCCCCGTACCACTCCATATATTTGGGAGCCCGGTTTTGGGAACCTCGTTCTATAAAATCAAAATCCAAAATTAAATTCAGCGCGGCAATGATAACGATGAACAACGAGATTCCAATTCCAATTATCCCATTGTCATGTAGATACGGCATTCTGACTCCAAAAAAACCTAATAGCCAACTTACCAAGTAAACAACCATTATTCCTATTGTAGAGATAATGATAACCCGCTTAAATGTTTCAGTTGCCCTAATTATATGTAATTTGTAAGCCACCAATAAACCAACAAAAACTCCAAGGGTGATCATGACTGCCTGCAGCGCAATACCATGATATTTAGCTTCATAGATCGCTGATATGCTGCCTAAAGCAAGCCCTTCCAGTAATGCATAGACAGGAACCGCAACGGGCGAAATCCTGGGAATAAAAGAAATGAGCAGGCTTAATAATAATGCCCCTATGATCCCGGTGATCAAAAAAGGCTGTACGTTTTGAGATTGGAAGTGAAGATTCCAAACATAAAAGGCAGAGCCAAGTAATATGGCCAGTGAAATAAAGGCTTTATTCACTGTCCCGCCAATCGTCATGGTGTCGGCTCCAAATTCGGATGCCCGTTTGAAAGTATTTTCTTGTAAAACAGGATTACCGCTTCGGTCATAACTCAATTTTAATCACCTCATATTTGTTGTTCACTACAATTTTTAATATAACACAACTTCCATCTTATCAACGCTATTTCAGGTGGAATAATTTTCTGAAATATGCAGAAATGCCCGCCTACGTCGATGGCAAACGAGTGGCGGGCATTTCATTTATATGTTAAGGGGTATGAGTTAATAGTATACCTCTCCGATTAACCTAACGTTAAATGAAACTTAAATTCTTATTAACTTTACGTCTCTTGAACTTATCGTCCGTTGGTTACAACAGGCTTTTTTTGCTTTCCTCGTTATGCTGTTTCAGAAGCGTCTGCACTTCGATATTCGCCATCGGATAAGAAAGGTCCAGCTTCTCCATGGAGCGAAGAATAATCCGGAGCACCAAATAGTCGCGGAACCAGCGCTCATTGGCCGGGACGACATACCAAGGGCAATGCTTAGTTGCTGTATGCCGGAAGACATCTTCGTAAGCGGCAGTGTATTGGTCCCAATAGCGCCGCTCCTCTAGATCACTCGGATCGAATTTCCAGAGTTTCTCAGGGTTTTCCAGCCGTTGGCGGATTTTCTCTAGTTGAAATTCGGGGGAAATATGCAGGAAAATTTTGATCAGCAGCACTCCGCTGTCCGTAAGCAGCTTCTCGAAATCTCGAATATGATTCAGGCGAACCGCCGCTTCATCGTCCTGAATCATGCCGTGCACCCGGGTAATTAATACATCCTCGTAGTAAGACCGATTAAAGGCGGCGATGTAACCTTTGGCCGGGACAACCTTGTGGGTCCGCCACAAAAAATCGTGGGAAGACTCCTCTGGGGTCGGCTTCTTAAAGCTCTCCGCTCGAAAGCCTTGTGGATTCAGGTTGGACAATACTTTCTTGATAACGCCGTCTTTGCCGCTGCAGTCCATGCCTTGAAACAAAATGAGCACGCCGTTCGTTTTGGAAGCGAACAGCTTATCCTGTAGCTCGAGAAGTTTCTTCTCCATGTGTTCAAACTCTTCATGAATCTCTTCCTTGCTCTTGAAGCCGCCTTTGTCATTCGGATCAAAGCGGCGAAGCACGATCTCTTCTTTTTTGTTCAACCGATAGGATTTCAGCATGAGAAAACCTCCAAACGCTTTTTAATGTATTATATCACTTCGATCCGGAAATTTAACCTATAATAGATTTGGCTTGCGAAGTCAACCTGTAACTTTTTACCATGAACCCGCGTTTAAATCAAGGAAAGGAGATGACGCAATAATGAGAATAAAATGGGTTATGTATACGGTCGTTTTATCACTATGCATGAGCTTCTTAGCTCCTTCAGGACACAGTCTAGCCGCGGATATAAGCGTGAGGGTTAAGCTCCCGGATTTTGCGGTGAATCTGAACGGTCATTCGGTGGAAAATCAGTACCGCGAATACCCGCTGTTAGTTTATCACGATATCACCTATTTTCCGATGACGTGGAATGATACCAGGCTGCTCGGGTTGGAGGCGAATTGGTCGCCGGAAGACGGCTTGAATATTAAGCAAAGCCGTGTGACCTCTTCGTATATTCCATACAAGTCCGAGAGTCGCAATGCGGCCGCCTACACGGCGGAGGTTCCCGCCTCGGCCGTTACGATCAACGGCAAGACGATCGACAACACTAAAGAAGAATATCCGTTGTTAAGCTTCCGGGATATCACTTATTTCCCTCTGACATGGCGCTTCGTACATGACGAATTCGGATGGGATTACCGGTGGAGCGATACCGGCGGCCTCAGCATCACGTCCCGTAACCCGCAGCTACAAACGGTCGGCCTTCCTGTATATGCCGGGGAGAACGACGTCGCCCTATTCAAGGGGTATTATTATTTCGTCAAGACTACGGACACAACGAACCATGTATATCGGGCTCCCATGCAACAACCATCCGACAAGGAAGAGATTTATTCCTATAACATCGAAACCTATCAAGGGCTGCAAAAGCATTTATCCTTTCAAATCCGTGACAACACTTTGTGGTTTACCTATCACCTCGGGGGAAATATTATGGGTCACGACGAGTTCGTGAAAATTGGTGACGACGGGAAAGCGGAGCTGTTACATAAAGGGTATCTCGATTTCCACAATACGTCTTACGGAACATTAATCGTCAAACTGGGCGCATCGGCGTTCGAAGGTGGCAACTTGTATTTGTCACCTTCGGGTCAGGAAGAGACAAACCTCAAGAGTATAGGCGACCCGGATCTGATGTATGCCGTTACTTCCAGCGGCATCTCGGTAGGAGCCGGGCGTGACGCTGCTTCCTATATCTCCGTCATCCGAGACGATGTGTACGTGCTTGCTTCACGCATGAGCTACTCTGACGCAAACAAAATTTACAAAATTAATCTGAAGACGAATAAAAGCGATAAAATCGTCAACTCAAGTGTCAGCTGGTTCCGAGTTATAGATAACAAGATGTATTATGTAAAAGACGAGGATAATGCGTTATATTCGTCCGCGTTAGACGGGACGGGCGAATTGAAACAGTCCGACCATGCTGTGTCATGGTTTGACAGCATCGATGGCAACGTCTATTACACAACCAAGAAGGAGGCGAACCAATTCGAGCTATACCAAGCCGATCCGAACGGAGAAGACCCACGCGTATGGACTACGCCAGTCGCCGAAGTACAAGTGTTGAACAATCAGCTCGTCTGCCGTCTTGGTGGTAACGAAGACTACGGCATCGTACTGCTGAACGGTTCAGCCCACCGGCTACTGAGCGCGGCCGATCCGATCTCACACGTACTTACATCCGACGATGGGATTTTACTCCAAACCTCAAAGGATTCCTCGATCGAACTCATTCGTTGAACGAAAATTCTAAAGATACAAAAAAGCAGCTTGACCCAACGCGGTCAGCTGCTTTCTGATTATATCAGGGCGAGAATGTACCTTGCAGGTTTACTTGTACATCAGCAAACCTACGGTTCTTAAGGAATTACTGTGTTTATTCTTGGTTGGATTGGATAATTTCATCCAGCTCAGTTTCTTGTTGATTAGCTGCAGCAAGTATTTCTTGATCCTGTTCGTTATGGCCTTGAATCTCAGCTGCTGCTTGTGCTTGTTTGTTCAACTGCTCCTCTGTCTGTCCAATTCCATGTGCGCCTTGATGTCCCCTGCTAGTAGCCATTCTATAATACCTCCTAATTTTTATATTGATAAAACAATGTTAGTATGTCCTGATCCTTGGAAATTAATGCTTGCTGATATTTCGCTATTTGACTCCAATGAAGGGTATGTATTATTTATTATCTACTTTGGTTTTTGCGATATTGGCTTGGTGTAATCCCCATTTTTTTACGAAATAGAGCATGGAAAAATTTCATATCCAAATAGCCTACTTGATTGGCAACCTGATAAATCGGTATATCCGTAGATATCAGAAGCTCGCAGCTCTTTTGAACCCTTATATTTTGCAAATATTGGGTAAAGGTTGAATCTGTCGTTCTCTTGAACAACCGTTGGAAATGACTAGAGCTTAAATAGAAATTTTCGGCGACGTCCTGTACGGTAATGTTTTGGGTAGAGTTGCACTTGATGAATTGGATAATTTCTTCCATCTTGTTGATTGTCGTGGGATTATCTGAATTCAGTGCAGCACGTTGAAGCATAACTAGTATCTGAACGAGACTCGAGACAAGCAAAGCTTCATAACCAGTGTAACGCTTCAAATATTCTGAATACATCTTCTGAATCATCTCAAAAAAAATATTGTGCCTATCCTCAAAATGAAGCCAGCGATCAGCGCATTTATCCGGTTCGTAAACGATTTCAAACATTTTAGAGCCAATAGGTAAAAGCGCTTTCCAATCACGAAGAATTTCAACGTTGAATAGACATTTGTATATAACGAGCGTATGGTCCTGCCTGCGGGAAAGAGGCAGATACGTGTGAGGAATCCCACTTGGAATGATAAACATATCCCCATGCTTAACAGGAATCACTTGATCCTCAATATGTAAATGACCTGACCCTTCCCCTACCAAGTTGATACTAGTAAACTCAAGTATTTGCTGCACGGATGTAAACGCTTTCTCATAACTGTTTAAACTAATAGTGATGTGTCCCCCTTCAGCGGAGGAAACCTCAGTCATATGCTCTATTTTTTCTAACAAGTTCTACACACCTCACCCTCGTACAGCTGGCCAGTAAGTTTCTCTATAATAACCTGCTGGCCTTTATTTTCATTTTAGAGATTTTCAGGATATTAAAATTACTCGTAGTCACTAATCCCGCCTTCCTGCTGAATTTTTATCGTCTCCTCAATGCCTTTATTCATGGATTCATTTGTTTTCCTTAATGCTGCTAGGGTATCAATAGGATCCGTAGAAATTAGCCTCCACATCAAAAATGTATCTTCGTTTATAAAGGTAAGGCCTGGCTTACGAGAAGGCGGTTTAGCACTATTCAAAGCAAATAATGATTGAATATGCTTTCCTTGCCATTGCGGTACGGTTTGGCCAAAAGCTTGTTGAACTGCAGCATCCCTGCGCGGAACCATGACTCCTTGCTTGGCAATCTCAAGTTGAACCTCTGGAGATAGCAGATAAGAGATAACTTGGAATGCTAAATCCTTTTTGTTGGATTGATTTGTTATAAACATGCCGTAATTATTAGGCTGAAATTTGGACTTCGGCGCCTCCGGGAAAATCGGAACCGAAGCAAAGTCGAAGTTCAAGTTTTTGTTCGCTGCCACAAATTTCGTTACATTTTCCATAGAATCTATGATCATTGCAACTTGGCCTCTGGCAAATTCATTCGGATTAACCAAGGGATTGCCTGGAATTTCGTAGAAACGTCTAAGATTATCAACAATTTTAACCCATCTATCAGAAACCATCGAAGCCTGATTTTCATTCGGATCAAGCCCTGGCTCCGACAACTGATTGAATCGCAAATAAATGGCTGGATTCATTTGGAAGCCTCTGTATGGAATGTCCCCCTCTTGTAGGGTTAACTTTTTGGCAATCTCGTACGCATCATCCCAAGTCATCCCGTCTTTGGGATAAGCTACATCTAACTTATCAAACATATCTTTATTGTATACCAAGATATATTCGTTAGAGTTATAGGGCAACGAGTATAGTTTACCGTCCGATGAGTTAATGGAATGCTGCATATCAGCTGAATTCAACTTACTCGTATCGAAATTATACTTTTTGATCAGATCTGTCATATCATATTCCATCTTGAACCTTCGTACCTGTCTGTACGTATTACGGCGAACATCATCGAAAACGATATCCGGAATGGTGCCGAGTGCAATTAAGTCCTCATATCGTTTGCCTGGACTATCCCAAGCGACATGCTTTAGTTTAATATCCGGGAACTTTTTTTTAATAAATTGACCTATCTGCTGTTCAAAAATTTCTTCCTTTGCGAAATACGAAGGCCACGCCGTGAAGATGAACAATTCCTTATCTGGTGTTTGGGCTACAGTTTCAGAAGGAGGAGTGCCCTCCGTAGTCCTAATCGATTCCGTATTTGTCCCGTCAAAACATCCCGCCAAGACCAATAATACGGAGCCGATTAAACATGATTTCCTTATAACCTTCTTCAATTTTGGACCTGACCTCCTGTAATTGAAAGCATATTCATCATAAACTCTAGTACGTAATGTGATAATTCTAATATTTTAAGAAAAGTGGACAGTTTTAATATTAATTGTCTTCTAGGTATAGTCTGATTGAACTTTCAATAGGTGATATAAACCTTCCTACTAACGGTAAAGCCTTTGAAATTCTCCTGGCGTATGTCCTGTAGCCTCTTTAAACACACGCGAAAAATATTTTGCATCCGAGTACCCCACTTGTTCTGCAACTTCAAACGCTTTTAACTTATTTGAAATCAGCAGCTCTTTTGCCTTCCGAACTCTCATTTCTTTGACAAATGAAGTGAAAGAAATGCCCAGCTCCTTTTGAAATAAAGAGCTTAAATATTCTGGCGTTATGCAAAATAAGTTTGCAAGCTCCTCCAGTGAAATCCCGCTTTGATATTTTTCCTGTATCATTTTCACCGATTTATTAATTACAAGACTATGCGATTTAGGAAGTGTTATAAAGCTTTCGGCGATCTTTGCAGTGATATCACGGAATACTTCCTTCAGTTCATATGGTGTCTGCACAAGCGAAAGCCGATGATATATATCTTTCTGTTCTTTGGCTATTTTGACTTCCCCAAGGATAACTCCTGCCACGTAAAGAATCGCAGCTGTAAACTGAATGCAAGCATCAATGACATGCTGCGGCTCGGCAGCCTCTCTCATGCAATGCTGTACAAAGAGATCCGCTTCAGATCTAAGCCTTGCCTGATCATGGTTTGATACCGCTTCTTTAATTCTCTGCTCCCACTCGGTTGAGTAATGAAAAGCTCCTCTTGTCACGTTGCTAATCGATTGTTTATCCAAAGCTTTACCAGTATCGACAACAAGAGTCCACTTACGCATGGACCTGATATTGAGCATTTCGATTTTTAAATTTTTGATATGAGGAAGGATCGCCCAGGTAATGACGAAATCGTCCAACGGCAGAGATTGAAGCTTGGTAATCAAATGCTCCCACAGGCTGCCCATACAAGGACTTGATGATTTCATATGGAGTACAATGTCGATTTCGTATAGGTCCGGATATTCAACTAACGTAAAATCATTGATCCTGCTGTCCTGCCCTAACGTGTGATGAAGCGTGCTTTTTACGTTGTGAGAACATTCCTCGTAACATTTGCCGATATAGACGGATGCAATAAAGCGGTTCGAAGCATGTTCCTCTCCAATCCATTGTTTGACGTGCTCAGACATACGTTCAACCTCAATGTCGGATTGTGTGAGGAAGCGTTTGATTATTTGCTCATGATCCTCGCTGCTATCCGTGACCGGTATTCCATTTTGCTGTTCGTTTGTTCTATCATTCTCCGCATGCAGGAGCACTTGTTTTAGATCATCTGCTGTAATCGGTTTCAATAAATACTCCATGACGAAACCGATCTGCAAAGCTTTTCGGGCGAATTCAAACTCGGAATAACCGCTTAAAATGACCGTTCTCGGAGTGATGCCCTCTTCCTTCAGAGCTTCCAGCATTTCAATTCCGCCCATAAAAGGCATTCTAATATCCGTAATGACCAGATCTGGCTTCATTTGTTTAATGGAGGCTATACCTTCCAGGCCATTCTCACATTCGCCGACAACTTGGTACAAGTCACTTAATTTATGGATCAGTCGAACTATGCCTTTACGGATTCTTTCTTCATCTTCAACTACTACGATTCTCATGCATTTCCCCCCTTGAGCAGTGGTACAATGATACTAACTTTGGTGCCTTGCCCCCAAGTGCTTTCAATTGAGCAATGAGCTTGATCTCCGTAATACAATTGCAATCTCTCCATCACATTCCGTACTCCAATTCCGAAGCTTGTAGCTGTACCCTTTGTTTCGCTTTCCATCATGCCTTTTAGGACGGTTTCATCCATGCCGCAGCCGTTATCTTCTATTTCCACGCATAAGAAGCTTTCGTTCCAAATAAAAAAGCGAATGTGCAGCTCGGCACCGGTTTTCATTCCTGCAAAGCCATGTATGATCGTATTTTCAACGAAAGGCTGAAGCAGCAGTTTATAAATTTTGGCCTCTTTTAGTTCCGGATCGATATGTATATAGTATTGAAACGCGTCGTTAAATCGGTTTTTTTGTAAAAACAAATATTGCTCCAGCCACTCGAGCTCTTGAGCCAGTAACACCATTTGATTACTGTAGCTCACGCTATAACGTAGAATAAGGGCAAGCCCCTTTAGCATCCGGCTGATTTCATGCTCATCTTTATCGATGGCCATCCAGTTGATTGAATCCAATGTATTATATAAAAAATGCGGGTTGATCTGAGCTTCTAAAGATCGGATTTCCGACTCCTTTTGTTTTTGTACGGCTATCTTCGTCTCTTCCATTAACTCATTAATAGTCGTCATCATCTTATTGTAACTTGAAGCTATAATTGAAATTTCATCGCCTGCATTATCCTCCAGCTTTACGTTCAGATTACCTTGTTCGGCTAGTTGCATCGCATTCACAATTTTACGTATGGATTGGGTGAGTAGGCCTGAGAAATAAATAATGAGTAGAATCGAAAATGAGAACACGGCAATAGCCGTCCAAATATTAATTTTCTGCATGGAGTATATCTCCGAAAACATTTTATCTTCACTTGTTACATTAACAATAGTCCAACCTGTCTGCTCATTCGGGTAGTAATTAATGATAGATGACTGTCCCATAACTACTGCCTGCTGGGGAAGATTTTCTAAAGGTGAAACTTTTGTGTTCAATAGGTTGAGAAAGCTGGTCCCGATCTTTTTTTTCTCCGGGAAAGACACAATATTTCTAGTGGCATCTATTAAAAAGTTGACGCTGGTAATTCCGTCTGCTTGGTTATCCATTAACGAAATGCTCGATGCCTTGGAAAGTATGGACTCATCCAAATCCATTATGAGGTAACCCATTATTTCCAGTTGACCCGACGAAATGCCGAACACCTTTCTAGCGATATGAAATACATTATCATCTTTACCACCGTCAATTTTCACTCTTTCTGTTACGGTAATGAGAGGCCCCTGCTGCAAATTGTTCAACTTCAATAGATACGGCGCAGCATCCTTCTTTGAATTCCATGGTGAACCTATTATTTTATCATAAGACACTAAAGAATCTCCATTATTATCTAAAAAGGTTATACCTCGAATACCCTCCTTAGAGTTGGAATAACCAGAGAATAACTTTTGAAGTGCTTCTGAGTAAAAAAGTTTATCGAAATCCGTGCCATGCAGCAGTTTTTCGATCGGTCTGATAAAATCTTTGTCAACAATTAATTGATATAAAGTATCATCATATTCGGATAAGCTCGCGTCGAGGTTTTTATTCGTTTGAATCAAATTATAGGTGACTAGTTCATTTATTTTTGTTTTCATTGCATTTGTCGAATTCCAATAAGTTATGTAATGCATAAAAATGGATGGCAAAAAAGCGGCCAGCACAAAAGTAATAATCAACTTATTTTTATAGTTTATTTTAGGTTTCTTAAAACCTAGCATTCAATCACCCAATTTTGCTTTATTTTGTTCTATAATAAATCTTCTCCGATAATGTTGCTATAGAAATTCGTATATTTTTTCCTGAGTCCTATTATTCCTTCTTCCTCAACATCCTCGAGAAGTACGTTATTCGCCACTTTCGTTACGTCATGCAACTAAAATAGACCGAAATCCTTTCTTGCTAATGGACCGGTCTACTTATGGGGAGAAAGTGAAATAGTGGCTTTCGTCTTAGACGATTATTTACAGCTTGCCTTGCTTTATCCAAGTCCAAATCCGATAAGAACCGAATAGGGCAATAAACAACAACAAAAGGGCAATAAGCCATATACCGAGCCGATTAATTTTATTTAACCCTTCTGCATTAACAAACACAAATACAGTAAGACCCACGAAAAAAATATACATTAAGACATTTGGAATTATCCAGGCAATTCTTAGTGCCATATTGGATTTAGTCATGCTGCCGCCTCCTTTGCAGATGATCTAATAATCGATTCGATGCATCTGTAACAGGTATTATGTCTTTTAACTTACATCATACTTATTTAATTTGCATGATAATTTATAGCTATATTCAACATTCCTGCCTTTAGTTTAACAAAAAAAAGCAGACTGCCGTGGCACCTGCTCTTTTAGCTGCTTTTCAACTATAGTTTTCCGTATATACTTTTTTCATGTTCTTTGTATAAAGTTCAACAATATTGCCTTCTGTATCTTTGAAATATAAATTACTTGGTTCTGGGTTTTCTTTTCTAAAGGCTAAAAAATCAATATCCATTGATTTCAGTATTGAAATGGTATCTTCAAATAATTCTGGTTTAATATATAATGCAAAATGAACATGGATACCACCTTCATCATACAATCCATTCCTCCACTGACTAACAGAGGTTTGTTTTATTTGCAGTTGTTCTTCAGAAAAATTTCTTGGAAGCCATAATCCAAGTCTGGTATTTCCGCCGATGTATAACCAAGTAGCCCAAATCCTTCCTGTACCGCTCGTGTCAAATTGTCCATTGTTATAACCCCACTGATCTACAATGGGAAATCCCAATTTTTCAGACCAGAAGCTTACTGCTCTTTCCATTGATTGAACCTCTAATACTAATTCAGAAACACCTTCGACCTGTAGTTTCATCTTCCCCTCCCCGTTTATGGTGATAAATTTCGGAATCAATTTAATAAGGGCTAATTAACTGTATTTGAGATGTAATCTTATATTACCATAATTAGGAAGTACTCTGTTGAAATTTTCAAGAGCATGAAGGTTAATCCGTTCTTTCATTGTAGTTGAGTAAACCAAAAGAGGAGCTGCCGCGAGGCAAGCTCCTTTACAATCTGTTGTTTTTTAACTCTCATGTCCCGTCAAGCTTAAAAATCAAAATCAAAAAATGTTGTTCTATAGGATGTTTCCCCTTGAAAATTACTTTATTCTAATGACGACCTTTCCTTTGGCGCTTCCGTCTTCAAGGTAATGAAACGCTTGCCCGGCATCTTTCAAATTATACACCTTATCAATAACGGGCTTAATGTGACCTCCCTCAATAAATTCTTTAAAAATCTTCAATTGCGCTCCGCTCGGTTTCATAAAAAGGTAATGATATCTCGTTTGGCTCTTCTTCTCAAGAGCTGTGATCTTTCGGCTCACGATGGACAAAACTGCCGTTTTCATCCAACCCAATTGTGCTTCTTTTCCAAATGCTGCGTTTGGTACGCCGGAGATTGATACTATTTGTCCGTTTGGCTTCAGTATTTGGAATGATTTTTCCAAGACAGCTCCTCCTAAAGTATCATAAACGGCGTCATACCCTGTTAACAGTTCTTCAAAATTCTCTTTTCTATAATTAATGATCAGATCGGCACCCAGCGCCTTGACCAATTCATAACCTTTATCGCTTGCTGTTGTAGTGACAAAAGCTCCCATCAATTTGGCCAATTGGATGGCAAAGGTGCCCACACCTCCTGAACCAGCGTGAACAAAATTTTTTGACCTTTTTGAAGATCCAAAATATCTGAAAAGGCTTGGTAAGTCGTAAGTCCGACCAGCGGAATGGATGCCGCTTCTTCAAAGTTTAGATTCTGCGGCTTCAGCGAAATATCTTCCTCATGTACAGCAATATATTCGGCTAATGTGCCGATCCGGCTTTTGCGGGGTCTCCCGTAAACTTCATCTCCGGGTTTAAATGCATTCACCCGGTCGCCAACCTTGGCAACAATTCCGGAGAAATCATTTCCTAAGATTAAAGGAAACTTATACTTTAGCAGGAATTTTACTTTTCCTTCCTTGATTTTAAAGTCGATAGGATTTAAGCTGGCTGCATGAATTTCCACCAGCACATCATGTTCTCCGATGTCAGGCACTGGCCGTTCTGTCATAATTAATGGAGCATTTTTTCCGTATTTCTCAATTATCATGGCCTTCATTTAAAATCACTCCAACTATGATTATTAGTTTAAACAATTAAACCAATGTTTAAAAAGTTTACCACTTTTACATGTCATTGAGACTTGTTGCACTCAGCTTCAACGGACGTAATTAATAATTTGAGTTGTTCAAGGGGTTTACGAATAGTTAGTACATAGTAATTTTCTACGCTTTTCTTTTCGGAATTAACAAAACCAGATTGTTTCAACACCTTCAAATGATGGGAGACGGCCGGCCTGGACAAATTTATATGGTCCGATATCGTATTGACATTAAGTCCTGATTTGTGCTGTGCCAGCAGCATAATAATGGCTTGACGGTTTTCATCAGTCAACACTTCCAGCAAAGGGATGCACTCTTTAAATTGTTGCAGAACATGCTCGGTTTGTTGGCTCATACGTTCCCCTCTTTCCGTTCATTCGTTTAATCATTTAAACATAACTATGTATTTAATTCAATTGCAATCATTAGGTTTTCACATTTGCAAGTCGGTTATTCAGCTAAAATACCCTTTAGCCCCTTTGTCACTTTTCCATTTGTATGCTACTTCTTAAATCCATTTTATGGAACTTTTTCGTATTCTCTGCGTCTAACTATGTATGTATGAAGGAGGAGGAGAACCATGCACCATGCCCTTTTGCTAGTAATACTTTGTTCCCTATGGATAAACACGGATAATATACACCCGGAACAACATAAGATTGAGCAGCCAGTGGCCCAACCATTTATATTACCTCATTCGTACAATGAAAACCTGAATGTTAAAACGGGATACGGACCTAAGACCGGTAAGTGGTTTTTGAGTGACAAAGGTGGACAGATCGGCTTCTCAATTTCAGGAGGTTATAAGAAGGCGGGCAGCGATGTTTCGGTGAAACTGGCGGCCCCTATCCACGATAGGAACATCCGCTTTCGATTGTCCAAGCTGGACAAAAGCTTCAAGCCCATATCAATCCTGGATGAAAAAATCGATTCAATGGACTCGGCCACCTCGCCCGATTATTCAAACCGACTGCCACAGGATCAGAATGCGTTATATTTGCTAAGCGCAGAAGTATTGGGCATAAACAACGAGGTAGAAGATACGTTATTGTCAGTCGTTTATGCTCCAATCTTGGAAATAAAATCAGCCATGTCTTTGGATAAGAAGCAGTATTCAAAGTTAGACACTGTTAGATTGAACATTAGCAATTATGGCCCATCCGTATTAATGTTTGGTAAGCCCTATAAAATCCAAAAATATAATCAGTCGGAATGGGAAAACGCCCCTATCCAAAGAGCTTTCACATTAGAGGGCATAGGATTGGAACCGGGAAAAACATATGAACAAAAGGTGACCATCAATGATTTGGAGCCGGGGAAATACCGAATTTTAAAGGAAGTTTCCATAATGGATATTCACGATATTAAGGAGACTTTGACAGCCGAATTCGAAGTGGTTTCACCTGAACATTCGCGAGAGTAACAAATAATTCGGGTACTCAACTCGTTAGGCCGCGGTGCGGCTCCCTTTCTTTTTTCAAGGTGATTTTATGAGCTGCTCTCAGCACATATATTTATTCGAAGATTGAAATACTGATGATCCCCATTCTCTGCTGGACTTACAGATTAGGAATAATCACCTTGGAAAACGGCGTGCCATATTTAACCTGAGGTTTCAGGAGACCGTTTATGTTCCTTTAATGACTCCGTAACGCACAAGTACTTCATTTACATCTTTGCTGCCTGACGCTTGATTGGGCAATGGAGCGCCGGCTTGAATGAGGTGCTCCGCCACCGCGGGGTAATCCCCGGCCGAATCTCGAAAGTGAACAGCTCCCCATATGCAGCTGTTAAGTGCATTGCCACCGTACCCATGGGTTAGATGAACGGATGCACCGTGCGCAATCAGCAATTGTACCACTTCGTCGTTTCCTCGCATAGCCGCGTTATGCAGAGCTGTAAAATCTTTGTAATCGCGGCGGGAATCCACAGGGAACCCGGCTTCGAGCATCGTAAGAACGGCTTGAACCTCATTGTTCCAAGCGGCATCAGCAATTGAGCTAAGATCCTCGAGCGAGAGCGATTGTACCAGCTTCGAATCCTGCTCAAGCAGATTTTGCACCGCCGCCTGATCGGCCTGCATACAAGCAAGCAGCAGCCGCTGATTTGAAGGACTATGCTTCGCGATCAGATCCACGATCTCGGGATGATTGCGGCGTGCCGCAAGATAGAATGGTCGCGTATTTGAGCCTATTTTGTACGCGTAGATGTGTCCCCCATTCGAATCGCCGGACGTGAAACTGCCCCGCCCAACTTGTGCTTGAAGGCACTCGGGGTCGGTACGAATGAAAGAGCGAACCAGCTCCGTATCTCCGATATTGATCGCTATAAAAATATCTGCTGCCGAGCCACGCTCAATAAGAAACCTGCATTTAGCCTCGTTATCGATCGCCCATTGAGCCGGCGTGCTGCCATGATCGATATCACGCTTATCAATATCGGCGCCGTGAGCGAGCAGAAAATCAATGATTTCATGTTCAGTGGCAAAATGAAGTGGAACCTGCCCATCGGGTCCGCGCTGATTGACGGCTGAGGGATTCATCTCGACCAGTTTTTTCACAGTATCCAACATGCCCAGTGCTGCGGCCGCATGTATATCGACGGGGGCTCCTAGTTCAATCAAATATCGGGAAAGCTCATGATGGTCATGATGCAAAACCCCGAATCCTCCGGCCCACCAGCTGCTTTTTGCATGCAGATCAGCGCCGTGCTCCAGTAAAATATCCACGACTTCGCGGTTTCCGTTTGCCGCTGCTGCGACAATCGCAGGCGTATCGAAGGCAAACCACGGCTCGTTAATTTGCTTGGCGAGAAAGGGATGCTCGTTTAGGCATCGCCTCGTCGCGACCGTATCATTGCTCATGATCGCCTGTTTGAACTGTTCAATGACCTTCTGCTCGTTCATGTATTTACCCTCCATTAGTTTACCTTTAAAGAAGTAAATCAGACTCTAGTTACCGAATAAAGTTCATCTCCATTTTTTAGTTGCAGATAAAGACCTGGACCAGAAAACAGCTCCAGCACTCTAACAGTCGCCTCAAATGTTTTCACGTAAATATTTTAACATAATTAAAACGGGAGTTCTTGTTCTATTCAACTCTTGTTTTTCGTCAGTTCAATAATCTACCGATTTCTGCAGCACAGATATATTTTCATTGAGGAACGCTTTATTTTTTTCAATTCCTCTATTTTTACACCAGACAACAGCACTAAAAGCATCATAAAAATCATAAAAAGGCAATATTGTATCCAAATCCAATAAGGGACGAATTGTTGAATACCCTTCTTCATACCTAACTCTGCTTTGAGGATTTACTTCCCAAATATAACGATTTATTTTTGTGAAATCTATTTCAGATGCCCCTCCTCGTGCACTCTCGAAATCAATAATACCAACGACCCTATTATCATTGGTTAATATATTACCTGGTCGAAAGTCCATATGAACAGCACACGGTCCATCAGGATGAGGCAGAATTGAGAAGGTCCTATCAAAGTGATTCATACATTTTTCAAATAAATCTCTATCAATGATTTCCTTACAGGGTTCTTTCAATTTTTCGAAATTATTTTTTATGTAAAGTCTCCAATTGTTCTGATCAAGATATTGAAAACCGTCTTTTCCTTCAACACCATATCCCGGCATTTTGACTTCGTGGAGCTTTGCATGATAGACCCCAATTTGAAATGCAAGTTTATCGTTAACAACACAAGTGCAAGGTGACCCTTGAATCTCAGTTAAAAGTAAAGCCCCAGATATTAAGTCATCCCCACTCCAGAAGTCTAAAACTTTTGGAACCGGTAATACTTGGCTCAACATTTCAAGCATACGATACTCACGAAAAAGTTTATCCTTATTATAAGGGATCTTAGCATATACATTTTCTCCATTAATAAGACTAAGCTTGTATACTTCTGAACTAAATGACTCAGGCACATGATCTATACTTATAACATTAAGGTTAAATCTTGTTATAATCGTTTGTATTGAGTTCAAATTGAACCTCCTTGAGTCTGAATGACATATTATCACAAATTTTATTAGTCTTTGGTGTCACGATTAAGTCTTGATAACTCTAACAATGCTTCATTTGCTACATTTCGTACATTAGCATGTTCGTGATTTATATGTAATAAAAATTGGCGCATACTTTAAATTAAAAGTAGCGCCTATAGCATTAATTGCATCTGTGAGCAGTTCGAATTCGATTAATTCGGTAGCCACCACGTTATACTGCCCGTTCGTAATGAGGCTGTCATGCTCCTTGAACTGTACCACAGAGCATGAAAGTTATTCCGTTCATTCGTGGTACTTAACGTTCTTTGCTCATTTTGTACCAACTTAGCGCTTTTCTTTCTAGCTCTTTAACAAACGCATCTTTACCATCCATATAAGCTTCAATGTTACTTGGGAACTGTTTGGCGAGGCTTTCTTTTAAATCTCCATAACGATTTGCTTCATCGGTATGCGTTCGGAGGTAATCCCTTACAGCAAAATGGCGAGTAATGTCTTCCTTATTATCCCCTTGAAACACATGCACTTGATGCGTGCGATTATCTCCGCCTTTTCGGAAATACCTTCTTCCTTTCATGCCAAGCTCGCCCATACATTCGTAACCTAGTTCTTCCATTCGACCATTAAACGAATCTATTTTTTCAATATATTTGACTACTGGCATGATATCAATGATTGGTTTGGATTTTAACCCTGGAACTGAAGTGCTGCCTATATGATGAATGTCGATTAACTCATCAGCAAAAATATCCTTTATTTTTTGAGATTCCTCGTTAAACTTTTGTCTCCAATTATCGTTGTATTCTGTAACCACAACATTCATTTAATTAACCTCCTCAGGGAAATATTCATTGCGATCAGATTAGGGCTTTACAACATCATAAAAAGTAAGGGAGAAAAAAAGATACAAAACCGAAATCATCGATTGACGAAGTCATTCGATTTCGTTTCCGTGCCCAGCCTAGCCCTAGACAAAAACTTAAGAACGGTAATGACAGCGCACACGACTTTATTCGAATTTATTCGACTCGAAGCCATTGCCTGCTCCCAAAAACCTGCATTTATATAGCCCTTGGCCGGTATATCTGAAGTCTTATTGAATTCATGCAAATGTGAATTTATTTTTTCATTCTTAGCCGTACCGAAGCGTTTTCCATGAAAATTGCTGTACTTTTGCAGGTTTGTTCTCTCTACAGCAATTCTGGTAGGAAAATAACTGCATGTTAAGTCAATTTCATAATTCAATTCTTTGAAAGTCAGACTGATCCCAAATCCATGGGCTCTTTTTTAAAAAATTATGCGACCTGCTTAGCTTCTTCCATACGTTT
>NZ_JBHTGY010000041.1:0-21232 GCF_042676305.1 Paenibacillus sp. GCM10027630
GGTTCTTTGGGCTATGTTTCACCGGATCAATACGAGGCCATGTATTACAAAAAGGTTGTGTGATATCTCTTATTTGAGTGTCTACTTTCTTGACAGAGATCCAAAATCATTCTTGTGCTTCACTGATGGCGCGTGAACAGATGTTCCAAGTTTGCTTTCATGATAAAGGAGACCAGGATACTCTTACGGCTGCCTAAAGTAAGAAGATAGATGGAAATCCTCCCGTTAATCCATCCTGAATATGGTTTGAAAGCAAGCTAACTGGAAAAACTCCTGCTAATCAAGGTGATCGTGATGAAATCAGCCATAATCCTTAGAATTAGCAGGAGAAATTCCAGTTATAGGACTTGGAACGTTATGTTTGGGAGAAAATAACGTGACAATTTCCCGATAATTGCATGTGTTCGCTAGGTTGCCATATAATGCTGCAAACGAACCTCGAACCCCGTGATTAGCACGAGTTGGAAAGAGACCTCATCTCAGCTATTCGCTGAGAATACCTAAGAAGGCTATTCTCAAAAGGTAAGCCCTGGTGAGTGAGTGAGTGAATCCGATAGAATGTGCAAAAGAACTTTTAATATGGAGGTTTTTTTTGCAACCCTATATTCAGGATAAAATGGTGAAGGGGCTGTTCCAAAAATGAATTTTGGGACAGCC
Organism: Paenibacillus sp. GCM10027630; assembly: GCF_042676305.1. Lineage (NCBI taxonomy): Bacteria > Bacillati > Bacillota > Bacilli > Caryophanales > Paenibacillaceae > Paenibacillus > Paenibacillus sp. GCM10027630. The sequence continues at coordinate 658 of NZ_JBHTGY010000041.1, forward strand.
CCTTCCAAGGACTCATCAAGGCGTTTCACTTAACTTTGTAGCTATATTCAGAACATATATTTTTCGAACCACTCGCTGATTCTCTTCAAGCGTCCGCTTTCCAAAGGCAAACCATTTCTTAGCATGGCATGGTTTGCCTTTGGAAAGCGGACGAATTGCGTCTGTTTATTTAATGATTCAAGGCGACATATAACTGCTCCGCTTGTTCGATGGGACAACGCNTTGTTCGATGGGACAACGCAGATCGTTTTCGCCATGCATAATTAGCAACGGGGCTTCAATTTAATCCATATGGTTCACTAGAAACATAAAAAGTTGAAGCAGACGATCCATCACCACTCAACCAACATTGGGTTTCAAGTAATTTTGTTGGCCAAAATCCAAGAACTTACAACTTCAAGTATAATTGGCTTGATTAAATACTGGTTAAATGAAAAATTAAAATCGTATCATTTGATACAATTCTACCATATAGTATCATATTAATTGTTAGTCTACAGTAGGACATTGTACCTTCCCTAAACTGATTCTACAACGCTAACGGTAATATCTATCGAAATCTCCGACTTCTCTTATTCCAGTACTTGATCCAAACATACCCGTCATTATCCCGATACAAACGAATTCCAATTAATTTGAGCGGTGTCCAGAGTTCCCTAAAATAATAATATGGCATAGCAATTCTCTCCTTTCGGATCACGCCTGTTGATTAACCATTTTTTAGGTTGCTTAGAGTCGACAAATAGACGTGTTTATCCAACACTCTGGCAATGGCGACGGTCCCATAACCATTATCTCCCCACGCGGCGACGGTTCCGTCCGATTTCATCGCTAAGGAATGGTAGCCTCCTGCGGATAGTTCCCCGATCCCAAGCTGATTTTGCCGAAATTATAGCGGGCACAGTGCATGCCCAAAACAAAAGTAATGCGATCCAAACTTTGCTCCATTCTACAAAACTTGCTTTACTCTTGCATTTTCTTTCCATCATCAAACTTCCTCCCAGATCAAATGTCCATTCCCATCAAATACCCATGAAAATGCTTCCCCAACCACCTTACATTTACCCCCAATCGGTTCCGCCGCACTGAACAAAATGCTACATTTTTTCGAAAAACAGATAACCTCTTTTCGATAAATTCACTGGCGATCCATTCAATTTCGACGTTCCGTTTGCCGGCAAGGAGACAACGGTAACCCCGTTATTGGATCGCCGTCTCCATCCGAGTTATTTCCTGTAAAGTCCGTTTTCACGAAGGCAAGAATCTCATTCTGCGTACCAGTTAAGGTGTTGTTCGTTATTGTAGGCATATGATTATTCAAATAGATAGACAGCAAGTAACTGCTCTGAATGTATTCAGAACTTATAACGGCTACATCCGGCTTCCCATCTGCATTGAAATAGCCGGTGGCTATAGGGTGTGGCTTAATCGGATGACCGTAAGAAACGGTTTGAAAGATGCTGTAGAAGGATCGGCAGCAATAGCTGTTCCAGCATATAAAGCCATAATTATAAAAGCGAAACCAACGATTTTTAAGATAAAACCTTTCTCGATCATTTTCCCTTTCCATTAATAAACATCATCTTAACAACGGCAGGTTAAATAGCGGTAAAATGAAAAATATTAATACTTTTCTTCATCAAAAAATGACTTCCTTATGGAGGAGAGTGTATATTTTTGCAAGTATGTTAGAAGAAAATGGGTATTTTAGTGGGGGAATATGGCGGAATAGCGAGAAATACGATTGCCAATCTGGTACACTAGATACTTTGCGGGAAGCCCCGCTATAGAAAAAACCTAACAAAATGTTAGGTTTTCGGGAATTTGCGCCATTCAATACTGACAAGCTTTTAGCGGCGTCGCCGGTTCGGTTTGGGGGGCGGCGTATTTGCAATGACGTTCGCTATGAGTGCGCCTCCTCTTGCTTCTGCCAAACCTTCGGTAGCTTCCTTCATTTCTTTCTCCGTTAACGGCTTCTCCAATTCATCAAGCTTAAAATTCTGTTCATTGTTCGAGTTCGACATCGCTAAGGTAAAATAGATAATTTTTTTAATGTAAGGCCAAACAGGCAAAAATTTGCTAAACTAATTACACAAAGCGACATTTTTTTCACACATGATGAGGGGGTTATGGAGTGGGAGCAACGGTGTTAACCGTAGACGACGACATTCAATTGCAAGAAATGCTGCATTTATTTTTGTCTGCAGAAGGGTTTCGCGTCGTACAGGCATTCGATGGTGAGCAATGCTTGACTCTAATACAAAGCAAGCAGCCGGATCTTGTCCTGCTGGATATTCAATTGCCAGATACGAACGGAATCACGCTCTGCCGCAGCATCCGCAGCATATATCCTTTGCCTATCCTGTTTCTGACGGGTAACAAGGAGCAAGCTATCAAGCTGGATTCGCTACATGCGGGCGGCGACGACTACATAACCAAACCGTTCGACCAGTTGGAACTGTCCGCAAGAGTACGCTCTCATATGCGCTGGGGGAAGATTCTTGCCTCAACTGAGCAAACGATGAGCCGCAAACTGACGTTTCCCGGACTGGAGCTCGATCTGGAGCGCAAGACAGTCATTGCTAACGGAGCGCCAATTACTTTGCTAGCCAAAGAACTGCATCTGCTGATCACGCTCGCCAAAAATCCGCACCGGGTGTATCATCCCAGACAGCTGTACGAATTAATTTGGGACGACTCGTCCCGCTACTCGTCCGATCTTATCAAAGTGTACATTCACCAATTGCGCAAAAAACTGGAAATCGATCCGGCGAATCCGCGTTACATTCAAACCGTAAGAGGCTTCGGCTACAAATTCGACGGAACTGAAGGCAAACTGCCTTAAGAACAAATGTTCCCTAACGAATAATGGGTAGTGTGAAATAAAACTTGCTGCCGCTCCCAAGCTTGCTCTCCACCCCAATTTCGCCGCCATGCTGCTCCACAATTTCTTTGGCGATCGCCAAGCCGAGCCCGCTCCCCCGGGATTCTCCTTCCGTATAATAGCGGCGGAAAATATGAGGAAGCTGTTCCACACCGATCCCGTGGCCGGTGTCCTCTATCATTACGCAGACATAATCATTCCTAAGCGATGCATGCAGCGTAATTGTGCTATCCGACTGCGAAAACTTGCACGCATTGTGAACCAGATTGGAAAGCACGCGCTTGATCAAGTGCGGTTCGATAAGCACATCCACCTCCGTTTGGGGAGGTGCGATCACGAGCCGGCAACACCGTCCGGCGTATTCGATATCTGCGGCCAACTCCTCGCCTATTTCTTCAAACCATTCGAAAAAAATGACCATTTGCCGATCGGCACCGCCTACCGCCATCTCAGCGCGGCTCAAATGCAAAAAATCGTCAATGAACCGATTGACATCCAGCACCTTGTCGTACACAATGCGCAAAATTCGCTCCTGCTGCCCCGGCTCCTTTTCCATTTTATGAATCAGCACTTGAACACCGCTTTGCACAGAAGAAAGCGGACTACGAACGTCATGCGAAATATTTTGCAGCATCTTCGTCCGGAACGCTTCCGATAAAACAAGCTCATCGTTAGCGCGCTTCAAGCTTTCCGTCTGCTCTTCAACTGTTTTTCTCAAGCTTACGTTCCATTCCGACAACGTTTTCACCAGAGCTTGCTGCGCGGTTTCTTCCTTCCTCCGCATTTGATTCATAAGGGCGTACAGCAAAATAGCCATAAACATAAAGTCCCCGAGCAAACCGAACTGCGAAGCGAAGCGGGTAAACTCGCTGGTCGGCACAAGACCATACAGCAGCAGCGCCTTGGGGAGTACCGTCGCCGCAACGACCGGTATTTTGAGAATCGCCAAATACAGTGCAATACGATTTCCTTTCATAGCGCATAAGACGAAAACAACTAAACCCAACAATAAAGTAAAGTATTTGAATAAAAATACGATATTCCCCATGCCAAACGGATAAAAAAACAGGATGCCGATACAGACAATCGGACAGGCAATGTTCATAAAACAGCAAATCCAATAAGCTACCAGCGAGTCATTTTTCGGCTGCAAAATCGCCGTTACAAACAGAATGCCGAAATACCGGCCCAGCACATAAAAGAAATCATAGGCAGCAGACGGGCTTTCCCACAAGGCCGATCCCGCCTCACCTCCCGCCAACCTCTCCGATCCAAACACAGGCAGCGCAAACCCGTTCCAAATCAATAGCACGATGCAAAAGGTTGCAACATTAAGCATGTAATACAAATAAGCTCTATTTCGGGTGTACAAGTACAATACAATCTGGAATACAACAATAACCAGAAGCACACCGTAATAGAGTCCATAAAAAAGCAGCTCATTGTACATGTTGCTATACAATGACGATGGCGATGTTAAGCTGATCGGGATCAGCATCGATCCATACGTTTCAAAACGCATATAAATCGTTTTTTGTTGCCCTGTCGGCAAATTCAGCAAATAACTGGGGTGATTTCGATGAAAGGTGACTAACGTTTCCGGGGGATATATGGCGATGCTGTCCAAGACCGAATTCATCACGCGAAGCTCCCATTGCTCGTTGTGCGAATCATTGTGAACCGTAAAACGAACCCAATACGAGGATGATGTATAACCAAAGGAGGATTTGCCTTCGGCAGGTTTAAACTGCTGCTGGATAATCGGTGACTGAACATCCTCAATAGTCCATTGCCGCTCTTTGTCCTCAAGTACATCCATTTGCAGGTTGATCGAATAATCTTGAACGTCATCTGACAACGTAAGCCCCGTCGCTGCAGCAGTCTCGATAGCACTTACGAAAGGCGATACTGCTAATGCGCAAATCGTAAACAGCATGATTAAAAAACTTAAGACTCGCATGATAGTACCCTCTCATCCATTCATCTTGTCGCGTTGGTAACTATCATATCACGAGCCCCCCTTTTGCTGTCTAGCAGATGGCACTATTCAACAAATTATATAAAATTACTTTCAAACAAGATGTTCGTCGCACACAAAAAGCCCCGCTCACCGCGAGGCAAGCAAGGCTTTTGAAATACAGCAGCTATTCTCAAAAAGGTAAGCCCTGGTGAGTGAGTGAGTGAGTGAATCCGATAGAATGTGCAAAAGTTCCAAAAATGAATTTTGGGACAGCCCTTTCCAAGGACTCATCAAGGCGTTTCACTTAACTTTGTAACTACACTCAGAACATATATTTTTCGAACCACTCGCTGATTCTCTTCAAGCGTTCGACTCGAAGCGAGGGCGTTCCATTTCTAAGCATGGCATGGTTTGCCTTTGGAAAGCGGACGAATTGCGTCGGTTTATTTAAAGATTTCAAGGCAACATATAACTGCTCCGCTTGTTCGATGGGACAACGCAGATCGTTTTCGCCATGCATAATTAGCAACGGGGTTTGAATATGTTTAACATAAGCAAGTGGCGAATGCCTCCACAGCTTCTCCGAATCATCCCAAGGATTGCCTTCAATTTCCCCTTCAGTATAGGATATCCCGATATCGCTTGTTCCATAAAATGAGAGCCAATTGGATATGGAGCGGTCCGTAACAGCGACACGAAACCGATTCGTACGACCAACCATCCAATTTGTCATAAACCCGCCGTAACTGCCGCCGATGACACCTAATCTTGTTTCATCCACAAAGTCACAGATGTTTAATACGTGATCCACCGCATCCATTAAATCCTGGAAATCCCGGCCACCAAAATCGCCCCGGCAAGCTTTGACAAAGGATTGACCGTAACCGAAGCTTCCGCGCGGATTCGTATAAAGAACTACATAGCCCTGGGAAGTCAGCATTTGAAATTCGTGGCTGTAGGTGTTGGCATATAGCGCATGAGGGCCTCCATGAATTTGCAGAACCATGGGATATTTCTTGCCTTCCTCCATACCGACAGGCTTCATGATCCAACCTTGAACATTCCAGCCATCAGAAGTTTCCAGCCACAATTCTTCAGGTAAGCTTATGTCCAATTGCTGCAATAAATCATCATTACTATTCGTCAAACGCAATTCTTCTTTCGTATGCGTATCGATTCGATACAAATCACCTGGATGTGAGGGATCCGAGGAGACCGCAATAAGGTAACGACCATCAGAAGTTAGGGCATACTGATAAACATTCCTCTCGCCTCGAGTAACTTCATTAAATGCACCGTCCATGGAAAACCGGTATAAGTGAACATTGCCATGCAAGGAGCCCAACACATACATGGATGAACCTTCTGCACTGAATAATGGGGATGGCGATACGGAAACAGCCAACATATCGCTAAGCGCCATGTTTCCCATTTGTATATCCTGCATCCCGGTCAGGCAGGACAACTCACCGCCTTCTGCTGGCATGAGAAACAAATGATTGTGAGTCGCACTTCCGTACAATCGATCGTTTCCTATAAATACGATTTTCTTGCCATCTGGTGAATAGCTCGCTTGACTGATGGACAACGTAGAATCAGTCAACTTGCTTATTTTTCCATCACTGAGGCTAAGACTAAAAACATCGCTAAAGGAATTTAAATCATTATCTGCAAGAAAAGAGAGCCGTTGACCATCCGGTGACCAAAAAGGCTTCAAGGCATCAAACTCGCCCGTTGTTGCTTGTTTGACCTGAACACTTCTCAAATCCAAAATAAAGATATGAGAGTATAGTCCGTCCCACAGCCCCATTCCCTCTGTCTTTAGGCTTGTACGCGTGAAAGCTTGTGCTTGCTCAGAGGTCTTATTACTTTCTTTTTGTCCAGAAAGCTCCTCTTGCTCCCGATCCCCGCTCACCCTTGCTGTGAATGCGATAAAATTCCCGTCAGGTGACCAAACAAACGTCCCGATACCATTCTTAGCAGAGGTCAATTGCTTCGCTTCCCCGCCGTGCACCGGAATATGCCATAACTGTCTGCCTTTGTCGGTTGTGCGGAGGAAAGCCAGATGCGAACCATCAGGAGACCAGGAGGGGAACTCGTCCTTGTCTCCATAAGTGAACTGCGAACCTTGATTCCCATCTAGTGCAATTAAGTGAATTTGTTTTCGATAATTATTGTTTTCTTTGTCTATGGTAGTATGAACATAAGCAACCGATCCGGTATCAGGACAAACGGATGGATCGCTAATCCACTGGTACCCGTATAAATCTTCCGATAATACCTTACGTTTCCCCATTATGCAGCCCTCACATTTCAGATAGGTCCATCTCCAAAATTATAAAAGAATTTCAATTTCCAGCCTGTATTGGCATGACATCGTTTTGAACTTCACTTTCGGATAGCAATGCCTGCTCCAGATCTGAAATAATATCGTCAGCATCTTCAAGACCGACAGAAAGTCGGATTAAACCGTCGGATATACCGAACTGCTGTCTTTCGTGCTTAGGGATCGAAAAGTGGGTCATTGAAGCCGGGTGTTGAACCAACGTTTCCGGGTCGCCTAGACTGAAGGATATCATTGCCAAACGCAAACGATTAATAAAAGCTACGCTCATTTCCAAGCCGCCTTTAATTTCAAATGAGACAATACCGCCCATACCTCTCATTTGTTTTTTTGCCAGTTCATGTTGGGGGTGATTCGCGAGACCAGGGTAATAAACAGCCTCCACTTGTGGATGACCGTTTAAGTAGGCCGCTACTTTCATTGCGTTGTCACAATGGGTTCTCACTCTCATTCCCATTGTTTTCAACCCGCGCAGAATCAAGAATGACTCCCAGGCATTTAAATTTTGCCCCAAGTCTCCTGCAATGCGTTTGCGGATAAAATCAATAACCTCTTTTTTCCCTACAACAAAACCAGCAAGCACATCTCCATGGCCGTTTAAGTATTTTGTCGCGCTATGTACGACCACATCCGCACCAAGCTCTAGCGGCTGCTGCAAATAAGGCGTCATAAAAGTATTATCCACAATAAGCGGTAGATTGCGTTCTTTTGCAACAGACGCAATCATTTTCAAATCCAAAACCGTCAATTTCGGATTTGATGGTGTTTCCACGTAAATAGCTTTGGTATTTTCTTTTATTGCTGCTCTCACCGTATCTGCATCCGTACAATCGACAAAATCATAGGTTATTCCGAATCGTGGAGCCAGAAGAGTAATAAAATTATAAGTTCCCCCATATACATCCCTGGTTACAACAACATGGTCACCGTTCTGTAGAAAAGCTAATAGAGCGGAAGATATGGCCGCCATTCCGCTGCTAAGTCCAATGCTATCCTCTCCGCATTCCAGTTGTGCTATTTTCTGTTCAAGCGTCCGCGTAGTCGGATTACCATATCGGCCGTAATACGTCCCTTCTTTACTTCCAGCAACGACGGCGGCAGCTGTTTCGGTGTCCGGAAACGCATAAGCAACCGCAGGAATAATGGATTGGGATATGGCTCCTGTTGCTTCATCGGGCTTTTGAGCTGCATGGACCGCAATGGTGTCGAATCTCCAGCCTTGTTTCATATTTACCCCTCCAGTCAATTGGTAATATTTACGATTTGCACAACTATTCTTGCTCTCCAATATTCCAATTTTCTGTTATAAAATGAACAATCCGTTCAACCGATCGCTCAACTAATACTTTCCCCTTATCGGCCGTAGCAAGTGTCGAGTTGCCCACCGTACCCCAATCGGTATTGTCCGACAATTTTCCATATTTCATAATTTCAGGAAAAGCATCCTTACGTTTTCTGGACACATCCATCGTTTGGCTTGCGTCCACAAGATCGGGATACAGATGCATCATAACTGACGTTCCTGCCTCACCGGCATGAGAATGCGCTAATGGGCCTGAATCCAATACGCCTTGATCGATGGTTTGGATAAACCTCCAATAATCAATTTGGGCTTTACGAATATCCTTACGCTCCCGGTACGTATAGGCAATCTGATTGATAATAGGCACATTGCCGGCATGGGCATTGATGAAGAGGAAATCTTTAAAGCCCCATTTCACCAAGCTATCCATAACATCGCTTAAATAAGACTTAAAGCTTTCTGGACGAATCGTTATAGTGCCCGGAAACTCATCAAGCATAGAGGAGTCACCCACTTCCAGCAACGGTCCTACTATGCCGTTTACGCGCCTTGCCACTAACTCAGCTATTTTTACCGCTACTAGAGTGTCGGAACCAAGGGGCAGATGTGGACCATATACTTCAAATGCACCCGCAGGTAAAACGACCAGATCAGTCTGTTTTTTTCTCTCAACGAACGTAGTCCAGCTCATCTCTTTCAGAAAATAGGTATCGTTCATAGCTTAGGTTCTTCCCGCTTGCAATTGGCAAGTGCCTCGTCCAAAAACAATTCAATTTCTTCACGCGTCTTCCGCAGCTTACTGACAAACCGACCTTGCTCTTTGCTGCGATAAAACAATATAAAACTGGGAATACCTAGTACATTATTCTCTTCGCATAGCTCCGGAAGTTCATCACGGTCAATTTCGATAAAATCCAACCGTTCCCCATAGTTGATTTCCAATTCCGGCATAAAGGGATTTATATAATGGCAGTCTTTGCACCATTCCGTTTTGAAAACCGCAACCGTAGGCTTATCATTTCCGATAGCTTCTCTATATTCAGATATACTTTTTATTTTTCTCAAATTGCATCCGCCTCTCGAAATAGGTATTGTCTCACAAAACTTTTCACCTTAAAGTGCGTTTTCTAGAAGTTAAATTTTCAGCACCGAGCTTCCCGAGGATACTTCGTGATCAAAAGTGGGACTTTTTGAACAACCTCTTAAAGCTCCGTATCGTACAATTCAGGTCTGCGGTGCACATGGGAAGGCAGCTTTGCTCGAACCTCTTCCACACGCTTCAGATCTATCCGGCAAGGAATAAGAGCTTCAGTCTCAGGTCCATTGACCATAACAACACCCATTGGGTCTACAATCAAGCTTTGACCAATATAAAAATTGTCACTCACTTTACCGCAGCCTACCATAAACACCGTATTCTCGATCGCTCGGGTAGTTACCAGGTTAGTCCAGTGCATTTCCTTCAGCGGACCACGCACCCAGCCTGACGGTACAATGATAATATCCGCGCCGTGTATCGCTTGGTAGCGCGCAATCTCCGGAAAACGCAGCTCATAGCAGACGAACAAGCCGATTTTGCCAAATGGAGTTTCGATAGGTTTAAAAAGAGCATCGCCAGGCTTAATGTTTCTTGATTCGTTATATCCGAAAGCATCAAATAGATGCGTTTTGCGATAGGCGCTAACTATGGTTCCATTAGAATCCACGACAACCGTTGTGTTATATACTCGTTCTTCTTGCGGATCTTCGACCGCCTCGCGCATGCCGAATATGAGCCACACACCGAATCTTTTGGCAAGCTCCGCCATACCGCTCACAAAAGGGCCATCCACTGGCTCCGCATCCTTCAAAGAAACGTCTTTAGGAGTTCCGAGTGGAAAATGACTCATAAACACCTCTGGAAAAACAATTAATTCCGCTCTATGAACATTTACCGATTCCTGTACCGCATCCTCAGCCTTTTTCAAATTAACGTGCTTATCATCAGTCGATGTCAATTGAGCCATAACAAGTTGAAACGACATATCGATCACTTCTCCTTTTATATTCAGTTATTGCTTTACAGCGGGAAATGGCAAGCTACAGAATGCTCTACCCCTTCCAGAGCAGGCGCCTTTTCACGACATAAATCCTGAGCGTACGGACAGCGCGGATGAAACGCACATCCACTTGGCGGATTAGCGGGATTCGGTAAATCCCCTGTAAGCAGAATCCGTTTTTTCCGTTTGGTAGGATCAGGTACCGGGACGGCTGATAACAGAGCTTCTGTATAAGGATGTCTCGGTTTCACAAATAGCTCATCTCTGCTGGCCAATTCAACAATTTTCCCCAAATACATCACAGCGATACGGTCACTAATATGTTTAACGGAAGGTAAGCCATGGGCTATAAAAATATAGGTCAACTGGAATTGACCCTGAAGCTTTTTCAGCAGGTTCAAAATTTGAGCTTGAATAGAAACATCCAGGGCAGAGACAGGTTCGTCACAAACGATCAATTTCGGCTTTAATGCCAGCGCTCGCGCAATACCAATCCGTTGTCGCTGTCCCCCACTGAATTCATGAGGATGGCGATCCAGATGATGTTCTCCCATACCGACCGTTTCCAACAATTCAATAACCGTACTTCTCAACTGTTTTCCTTTTGCCAGCCCATGTACTTTGAGCGGTTCAGCAACAATATCAAGCACTCTCATTCTTGGATTCAAGGAGGCAAACGGGTCCTGAAACACAATTTGCAAATCTCGCCGAGTCCGTCTGACTTCTTCCTTATCTAGCTCAGTCAAGCTTTTCCCCTCAAACCAAATCTCACCTTCAGTGGGCTCAAGGAGTTGTGTGATCATTTGCCCCATTGTAGATTTCCCGCAGCCTGATTCACCTACTATGCCAAGCGTTTCTCCCGTGTTCACAGTAAAATTGAGTCCATCGACAGCACGCACGTATTCATTGCTCTTGGAGAAAATCCCTCGATGAATGGGATAATATTTCTTCAATCCCTTGACTTCAAGAATCGGTATTGCTTTATCCTCACCTTGTTTCATCATGACACCTCCCCGCTGCGCAAGCACCTGACCCAGTGCCCATCTTTCTTTAATTCCAGATGTGGCTTTGTCTGCATACATTGACTAACGGCGTGAGGACAACGCGGATGAAAAGCGCATCCACTAGGCATATCAAGCAGATTCGGGACCATGCCGGTTATGGATTCAAGTTCTTCCTTTTGTTCATCTATTTTGGGCAGTGAAGCTAGAAGTCCCATTGTATACGGATGACCAGGACGTTCAAACAATTCGTAGACGGAAGCTTCTTCAACAATTTCGCCGGCATACATAACAACCACTTTATCCGCCATTTCTGCAACGATTCCCAAATCATGCGTAATGAGAATAACTCCCGTATTTTCCTCCTTGCTTAATGTGGCGATGAGCTCTAATATTTGTGCCTGAATGGTCACGTCCAAGGCAGTAGTAGGTTCATCGGCAATAAGCAGCTTCGGGCGGCAGGCTAGAGCCATAGCAATCATGACTCGTTGCCGCATTCCTCCCGATAGTTGATGGGGGAAACTGTCCACTACTTTAGCAGCATTCGGGATGCCAACACGCTCCAGCATTTCAATACTTTTATTCCTCGCATTTTTCCTATCCAGCCCTTGATGCGCCCGGATGACTTCGCCAATTTGATTGCCGATTGTAAAAACCGGATTTAAAGAGGTCATAGGCTCTTGAAAGATCATCGATATTTCGTTTCCACGAAGCTTGCGCATTTCTTTGCGTGATAGCTCAAGAAGATTTTTCCCCTCAAATCGCACTTCACCACCAACGACCTTGCCCGGTGGAGCAATAAGTCCCATGATCGAGAGCGAGGTAACACTTTTCCCGGAACCGGACTCCCCTACGATCGCCAACGTTTCTCCAGGCAATACAGAAAAACTCAGACCGTTGACCGATGGGATTAAGCCTTCTTCGGTTTTAAAGTATGTCTTTAACTCTTTTACTTCCAGTAAATTCGTTTTCAACATCGATCCCTCGTTTCGTTTCTTTATTCCCTTGCCTTCATACGAGGATCCAGCACATCGCGCAGCCAATCGCCTAGAAAAATAACACCCAGTACGGTGATCGTAATCGCTAATCCGGGAAAAGTGGCTACCCACCAACTGGTGGCCAAATACTGCCTTCCATCGCTTAACATGCCTCCCCAGGAAACAGCTGGCGGTTTTATGCCCAAGCCCAAAAAGCTGAGTGAGGCCTCCATAATAATCGTTGTGGCGACACTCATCGTAGAGATGACAATAAAAGAGGAGATGACATTGGGAAGAATATGCGTAAATATAATTCTGGCATCTTTGGCCCCTACTGCTTTAGCAGCTCTTACAAAATCACGTTCTTTTACACTCAGCACTTCTCCACGTACGACCCGCGCATAAGAAACCCAATTTGTAATACCAATTACGAAGATAAGCGTACCAATTCCTGGCCCTAATACGGCTAATACTACGAGCATAAATAAAATAGTAGGAATCGCCAAAAATGAATCGGCCACCCTCATAATAATCGCATTTGTCCATTTCCCGTAGTATCCCGCGAGCAAACCCAGTACAGCGCCAATCGCACCCGAAACTAAAACGGCACATATACCGACAATCAATGATACTTGCGAGCCATACACAATACGGCTCCATATATCTCGGCCGAGATTATCCGTACCAAGCAAATGTCCCGGAGCTCCCTTATCCAGCCACATTGGCGGCAGTAATCTTTGCGAAGGATTGATTTTCGCTGGATCATGCATTGCAAATAAAGGCGCGCATAGGGCAATGATACAAACTGCAAGTACAATAATTGCACCAACGGTTCCCGTTTTACTTTTAAGCAGGAGGCTTAACAAACGTTTGCTTCGACTTCGCTTCACAGTATCTTTATCACGGTTTTCGACTATGCTATTTGCCTGCGTTTCAACTGACAACCCCAAATCTATCCCCCCCCTCTCACTAGCTGTACTTGATACGAGGATCAAGTATCCGATAGACTAGATCCGTCAGCAAATTGCTTATAATGACAATGATGGCAATAATGAAGACAGCCGCCTGTACTATAGCCATATCGTGAGTGTTCACAGCGGTAACGAGCAGTTGTCCCAAACCAGGCCAGGAAAATACCGTTTCGGTAATCAAGGTTCCACCAATCAGGCTCGTAAATTGCAAGCTCATAATAGTTACGACCGGAATCAATCCGTTACGAAACGCATGTTTACAAATGACAACTGTTTCAAGAAGTCCTTTGCTTCTTGCGGTTCTGATATATTCCTGACTTAATATCTCCAGCATGCTTGAACGGATCAACCGGGTCATTTGAGCCGTTACGGCAGCACCTAATGTAATCGCCGGTAAAACCAAATGCTCAATCCCCCCTCTTCCAGAAACGGGAAATACGCCTAACATGACAGAGAACAATAGAATCAACATGATACCCGTCCAGAAATTAGGCATCGCTTTGCCTAATACAGATATGCCTGAAATAAACAAATCCAGGAAAGTATTACGCTTTATCGCAGAAATAATACCCAATGGAATGGCCATTATTGTAGCTACCACCATCGCTGCTACAGCAAGTTCAAAGCTGGCTGGCAATCTTTCCAGCACAAGCGGCAATGCCGATTGTCCATAATGAAACGATGTGCCGAAATCACCGCGAATTACATTGCTTAGGAACAACCCAAATTGGATATATAAAGGCTTATCAAGTCCTAACGCTTTGGTTAAGATGGCGCGGTCTTCCTCAGTGGCAGTCTCCGGGAGCATTAATGCCACAGGATCCCCTGTAATATGAACAAGAATAAATACAATGGTCGAGATCAGAAAAAGAACGGGTACCACCTGAAGCAACGACTTGAAAATATATTTTCCCAAGAACTTCCCTCCTTCCGGCTAAAGTTGTATTAAAGGGGAACCCTTACGGTCCCCTCTCCAACAAGTTCGTTTTCAAAAGTCAGCTTCTCAACACCGCCTCTAATACAATCGCTTCTAATCACTTTTGAGGAGTAATCTCCTCTGCGAAGTACATCTCATCAAGTCTTGGCTTATAATCTACTTTGGGACCGACACCATAGTTCCCTTTCATTTGATACAAGTAAATCGTCGGACGCTCAACAGCAAAGATTTTTTGTACTTTTTGATATTGTTTTTCTCTATCTGCCGGGTTCATGTTTTTCTCAGCCGATTGCAGCAATTCCTCCACCTCAGGATTATTGTAATCTGTTTCACCTTTGGCATTGGCTAATTTAAACCGGTTATAATTGTTGGAAGCATCAAACAAGGAGTTACCTACACCCAACAGGAACAATTCGTTGAATTTTTTAGAGTTTAGCTTCTCGCTGAACTTACTTGCTTCCAGTACTTCTAAATTCACTTGAAAACCCACTTCTGTTAGCATGGCAGCAGCCACTTCTGCAATTTCTTTATATTGAACTTGTGTGGAGAATGTAACCTTGGGTCCGCCGTTGGCATAGCCTGCTTCTTTCAATAATGATTTTGCTTTTTCCTTATCATACAAAAATTGATTATACAAGCTTGGTTCAGCACCAAAATTACCAGGTGTAACAGAGGTCCGTGTTGGGATTCCAGCTCCACCTGCTATGCTATCAACGATTTCCTTGTCGTTAATTGCCAAATCTACAGCTTCCCTAACTTTGGGATCCGCCGTAACCGAGCCAGGAGTAGTTCGCATAATAACATGCAATACTCTTTGAATCGTCGCCTGCGCCACCTTCATATTGTTAATACCGTCAATACGTTTCAAATCTGTTGTTGGAATATTGGAGGCAATATCAACACCCCCGGTTAACAATTCGGATACTCTTGTGGAGGCTTCAGGAATGACACGGAACACCAGCTTATCCCATTTGGGCGTTCCACCGAAATAATCAGCATTTTTAACCATCTCAACCCGATTGTCCTTCAGCCATTTACTGAACTTGTACGGCCCAGTACCAACCGGCTCCTTCATGAAAACATCCATGCCTTTCTCTTGAATATATTTGGAAGGAAGGATGTCGGCGCCCATTCGGGACAACCGATTAAGCATCAGCGGATCGGGTCCGTCAGTAATGATTTCAACATTATAATCATCGATCACTTTGACTTCTTTGAATCGTTTGTAATAGGTGTTTTGAAGAAGCTTGCCATCCTTGGCTAGTCGCTCGAACGAAAATTTCACATCAGCAGCTGTAAAAGGGTCCCCATTATGAAATTTGACACCTTGACGCAGCTTGAACCGCCATGTCGTGTCATTCACTTGCTCCCATGAAGTCGCCAAAGCAGGAACTTTCTTCTGGGAGCTATCATTTTTCAATAAATAATCGAACATATTGACGAGAACGGCTTCACTTTGTGTATTATTATTGTTTTGGACATCAAAGCTTTCAATATCCGTAGCGTTTGCTACAGTCAACACCTTCTCGCCCGTGCCTTCTGCAGACTTTGAATTATTTGCAGCATTTTCTTTTCCCGCACCTCCGCTGCAACCCGCTACGACAAGCATGGAAGCCAAAACAACAGTCAACCCTTTTGCATACCAACGTTTCAAATTAAACAACCTCCCTTAAGTTATATTTATAATCAATGAGATGAATCCGATAAAAAAGAGAGCGCAATGGCAGAAAGCATAGCCACTCCGTATGGAAGAGCATTTTCGTCCAAATCAAATTTGGGATGATGCAAGGGATAGCTGGTGTATTCTTGTTCATTACTGACACCTAAGCGAAAAAACACACTTGGAACCACCTCGGAATAAAAAGCGAAATCTTCTCCACCCGTTGATGGTTTCACAAATTCCCATCGTTTTTCCCCGAATAAACGTTCACTTGTTTGAGTTAAGAAGTCAACCATGTCTTCATTGTTCACGACAACAGGATAACCAATGTTATACTTAAACTCATAATCAGCCCCGAATGATTGGGTAACACCTCGTATAATCGTTTCGATTAACTCCGGCATTTTTGCACGCAAGGTTGGACTTAGCGTTCTTACAGTACCAACCATCTCTACTTCCGGTGCAATCGCCGTTCCCATATAGCCGCCTTGTATCTTGCCAATTGTTACAACAACAGGATCCAGGGGATCCACCAGTCGGCTGGCAACATGCTGCAGCGCAGAAATCACTTGTGCGGATACCGTTATCGCATCAACTGCTTCATGTGGCCTGGCAGCATGACCACCCTTTCCAATAATCTTGATTGCAATGCTATCCGCAGAGGCAAATGCCACTCCTTTTGTTACAGCAATCGATTTGGTGGGCAAGGCAGGAAAGACATGAAGCCCTGCCATTGCATCTACCCTAGGATTCTCAAGCACACCATCGTCCATCATTGCTTTCGCACCTGCAAGTCCCTCCTCCGCAGGCTGGAAGACGAATTTAATGTTTCCTCTTTTGGGCTTTCCTAAATTTACAAGAAGCTGAGCAGCGCCCATCAGCATACTGGTATGGGCATCATGACCACATAGATGTCCTTTCCCCGGAATTTTAGAGCAATAGTCAACTGTCTTCAGGTCTTGAATGGGCAGTGCATCCATATCTGCTCTCAATCCGATGGTTGGCCCCGGCTCTTCACCTCTCAAAATGCCCACAACACCTGTTTTCCCAACATTGCGTCTCACTTCCAGACCAAGGCTTTGTAAATGATCAGCAACGATTCCAGAAGTGCGGAATTCCTGATAGCCCGTCTCCGGATGCTGATGAAAATCTCGCCGCCATATAACTATTTGCTCCTTTATATCTTCTGCCAAACCAATTAGCTTGTTCAGATCCAAACCAACAACCTCCTACGATGTCTAATATGTTTCAGTTATTCGAAAAAAACACATCTATGTACCCTTCGAAATGATTCTGGAATGTATGGCAGCTGTGGTTTCATCCGTATGCTGTTTCATAATTTCTTTGGCTTTTGCTCCATTTCTCTCTTTTAGTACGTCCAACAACAACATATGCTGCTGGTAGCTGGCCATTTTAACATTTAAATTGTATGTCATTAAATCCAAGGCAGGATTAATCTTGGTACGGATTTGCCTAACCGCCTTTTCGAAATATTGATTTCCAGAAGCTTTTGCGATGGACAGATGAAATCTTACATCCAAAGCACGGAATAGCTCACGCGTACAATCTTCTTCCATACTTTTCTCAACATAACTTCTGAGCTGGGCTAATTCGCTTTGAGTAATTCGCTCTGCAGCAAGACATGCAGCTTCCGGCTCAATAATAGACCGAAACTCAAATACTTTGAGCATTTGCTGCCAATCCTTCCTAATTTCATCTCGGTTCCGTTGGTGGGAATTTATTGTAAGCGGAAGAACAAACGTCCCTCCTTTGGCACCAAGACGCTTCTCAATCAGACCATTAGCCTCCAGCTGAGATAAAGCCTCTCGTACTGCAAGACGACTCGCATTAAACATAGATGCCAGTTCCCGCTCCGTGGGTAGTTGTTCTTCCGACAAAAACTCTTTAAGAATAATCGCTTCTTCCAACTGTTCTAAAATAAAGTCACTAACTTTTTTAGGTGACACTTTTTGAAATTGCATTTCAGCTTGAGATTGCAAACTGTATCCCTCCAAACTTGGAAAATAATGAGTTAAGGTTCATACCTTAGACCATTCAAAAGGGTAAAAAAAAGAGGTGCTCTCTTTTTTGACCACTACGCAATGAACTAATGAGTATAATAATAACTTCACGGCATATTATTGTCAATATACATAACATAACAAAAAGAAAATATATGTATTTTGACAATAAAAAGAAAAAAATGCAAATTTAACGTGATGAAACGTGACGTGATATCAGACATAATTAAAATAAATCTTTTTGAAAGCGCTTCATTCGCTATGTTATCATATCTTATTTTATTACTCAAGGGTTTTGAGCTAACATACTATCGTTCTTCTATACACATTAAATATAATAATAGCTCTTAGAAAAAATTATCACATCTATTCCGATGCGTCAAGTAGAATTAATTTTTGTGTTGATTAAGCCCCAGTCTTACTATTTCAAAATTTATTTAATTTTGATTTTCACAAAACAAAAAGCCCGCTCACCGCGAGGCAAACAAGGCTTTCGATATTAAAGCAATTATTTCTGCTGATCTTTACGCCATTTACTATATTCCAAAAACTCCAGAAACTGCGCCTTGCTCACACCTGAAGCCATGGCTTCTTGAACAAGGTTCTTCCACTCCTCATCTAATTCCGTTGGTTCGGATTGAGACACAGGTTTATTTTGTAAAAATGATTCTATCGGCACATCAAGTACAGCGCATATTTTCTCCAAAAATTGAATCGATGGATTCGACTGAATATCTCGCTCAATAGAGCTCAAGTAGGACTTGGCTACCCCAGCCTTCTGGGCCAGATCCGTTAGGGTAAGTCCTTTTGCAAGTCGCAATTGCTTTACGCGTTTGCCTATCATGGTTGCTACCCCTTTTTCCTGTCCGACGTCATTATTTCTATTTTAGCAAATATTCAGGGGTTATGGATAAGTAATTGTAAAAATTATTTTATGTAAACGTTACCATTTAACAGAATGAAAAACACTGTCCCGAGCCCATTAGCCCAGAGCAGTGTTTCTGCAAACTGAAAAATTACTTAATTAAACGAATAGTAAGCGGGTAGCGGTACATTTCGCCGTTATTAGCCTTAATTGTTGCAATAATGCAAAATACGTACATAAACACGATAATCGCAGGCAAAAGAACAAATCCAATAAGAACGACCATCAGTACTGATGCAATAATGGAATAGATCGTGATCGAAATTTGAAAATTAAGCGATTCCTTCGCATGCTCATCCACATATTGGGACTGGTCTTTCTTAATCAGCCAGATGATAAGCGGGGCAAGAAAGCCGACCACAATACATAAAATATGAGATAATAATGCCATTGTTCTTTCATCACTTGTAGCCATCTCAACACCTCCTGAATATTGTATTTATCCATTCAATTCGGACACATTTATACAATATTATATCAGAGTCAATGGGTAGTGAGAACAACTTTTTACAAAAATGTGACAAATTCCACATAAAATCTTACCTCCGAGTTGAAGCAGCAGCAATAAGAAAAGCTTCTGATCGAAGCCCTTTCGAGGAAGATACATTCGTGTTTAAACGGTAGCTTTTCTTGCAATAACAGACTTGTTCAGCTCCGCTGAAAATTTATAAAGTCTGTTATTATAAGAAAAGCTTCGATTCGTAGCCCTCTCGATGAAGATACATCCGTGTCTAAGCGGCAGCTTTTCTTGCAATATCAGACTTGTTCCGCTCCGCTGAAAATTTATAAAGTCTGTTATTATAAGAAAAACCATCCGGAAACTATACTGAAGATCCTCTAGGACGAACTAACGTGGTGCCTGGAGAGAGAGCATGGGGTGTGGAATTACGGACAATGTTGATGTCATGTTTCCTTGCAGACTTGCCACGACGGGAATACATCCTGCGCCAAAATCATCACTTGATGGAAGTAAACAGCTTTACCGCTATATAACCAAAACCATCACTTGACGGAAGTAAACGGCTATTCCGCTATGCAACGGTACAACGCGTGCTCGGGAGCACCCCTCCATAACTATAATAGCGGGAAATCCTCCCGTTAATTCCAGGATACGAAGGCTTTTTACGCAAATAACTGGAAATCGTCCTGCTAAATTCCATCATTTAATGCATTTTATGCAATATATGTCTATATTAGAAGAGGTTTTTCCAGTTAATCACTTAAACGCGGGTGCGAAGAGAGAATTAGCTCCAGAAATTCCAGCTAAACATTTCATTCACTACCACCCGACGAAGATACATTCGTGCTTTAGCATCACTTTACTTGCGAGCAGAAAGTTCAACATCTGCTTTAATGAAATTAAGCTTTCTCTATTTGTTAAGGCTGAACGAACTCAGAATCCAGAAATAAAAACTTATGCTTTCAACTAAAAAAAGTACATACCGGCCGGTCAATGTCATTAAGTTAAGGCATAGGGCTAAATATCAAAAAAGAGCTGGTTATCGAAAAGATAGCCCGCTCTTTTTTTGCCTGAAGATGAAAAATAGGACTTG
>NZ_JBHTGY010000042.1:0-14421 GCF_042676305.1 Paenibacillus sp. GCM10027630
CTCGGCTAGATTCAACCCGGCATGCCGAAGCAGCGCATTTCCATGCGTATACCCGCTTAAATCACCAGCCTCACCAAGTATTCCAGCTAGACTCGTGACGTTGATACCTCGTATTTCAAGCATCTTCTGAGCATAAGGAATACGTTCAAGAATGAGATGGACCTCTTGCTCAATCTGTTCAAGCTGGCTCTGCGCCAAGTCATATTCTTGGAGTAATTGCCCAAGGTGAAGTTTGTAAGCATGTAGTGCTTGGGTGGTGCCAACACTGGATTTTGCTAGTGAAATGAGCAAATTGGCGCGCTTAACGCCAGCATGACGCTTCACATATTGCTTCCAGCCGCCTAGAATCTGCTCCGTGTTCAAACGACTGATATCTCTCGGTAAAGGGAAGAGTCTGAGTGTTGCGATTGCACTGGTACAGGTAAGGATTTTAAAGACCAGACGCAGTTCAGGGAAGACAATGTCAACCCAGCGATGAAGCTGATTCACTGCACTGTTAAGACGTTTCGTTACGGTTTCACGGTTAGCCATGTGAATACGTAGTTCCTCGTAAGCTTCCGGGTGAAAACGAACAGGAGAGTAGTACCCGTTTTTGATCATATCTGCAATGACAAGCGCGTCCTTATGATCGCTTTTAGACGGTGTATTATCCCGGTTTTCTTTATTCTTTTTAACGAGATGAGGATTAACCAGAACGGCTTCAATATCTTGCTCGACAAGCCAACGTGCAAGGTTGAACCAGTAGTGACCGGTTGGTTCCATGCCAACCATAACATGGCTCAGTTTGTAGGATTTAAGCAGATCCTGGATCCAGCGCTCGAATAACTTGAACCCCTCACGATGATTACCGAACTCAAGAGGAGATCCCAGAGCAATCCCTCGAAAGCTGACAGCGCGGGCGACATGGACTTCCTGGGCGATGTCTACACCAACGACCAGATGATGAACGGTAATGTTTTCTATGAGTTGATTTTGTTTGTCCTGTGCCTTAAACTTCATGATAGAGCGACCTCCTAGATGGGCTTTTTGAGGCTATGACCTCGTGCGTAACCCCATCTTNTGAACGATAGTGGAGGAGCTTGCCGCGTGGCAGCTCCTCGTTTTGTTTATTAAAGTAACGGGCAGGAGAACGTAACATTAATTCATGAGAATCCTTTTTCGTAAAGTTGGAAGGACGGAGCTATAGCTATTCAGACAGCTGGCTTTATTTCCTTATGAAGATAATGTAGGATGGCTAGTATACAGTGGTTGAGTTCATGAAGTAAAAAGCAAGTCGGTTTATCGTATAGATTTCGATTTTGAAGATATTTTAGTTACATTCAATGTAAGGAGATAATTATAATGGAAACAGAAATGAAATTATTGCTCAAGGTCAAAGTGGTTCAATCAGATAACCGCGTTTTACCGGCCATGGTATGGATAAGAAATGGAATGATCGAGAAGGTAGAAAGTGGCCATTCGTCCTTTCCGGCAGGTGATTATGAGCTTGTGGATGGTAAAGACCATGTATTAATCCCAGGCATGATTGATGTGCATATTCATGGTGCGAACGGATTCGATATGATGGATGGAAGTGAAGCGAGCATCCAGGAGGTCTCGCGTGCTTGTGCTGCAACGGGTTGCACTTCGTTTCTGGTGACTTCTGTAAGCTCTACCATTGAGGACCTGCTAGCCATGATACGTAGTGTTAAACGTGTAATTGGCCGTGAAGTTGGAGCCCGAATTGCTGGGATACATCTGGAGGGCCCTTATCTGAATAAGGCGCGTAAAGGCATGCAAAATGAAAAGTTTTTACGTCATCCGGATATAAAGGAAATGAAAGAGATTTTCGAAGAAGCTGACGGACTAATTAAAATGGTTACGATTGCCCCTGAATTACCTGGCGGGATGGAACTCATTTCTTTTCTGAAGGAACAGGAAGTCATCATTTCCGTTGCTCATTCTGATGCAACCTATAGCGAAGCAAAGCAAGCCTTTGCAGCCGGAGCAAGTCATGTTACCCATTGCTTTAATGGCATGCGTCCGATTCATCATCGGGAACCCGGTATTGTAGTAGCCGCTTTTGAAGAAGAGCATGTAAGCCTTCAAGCGATTGTGGATGGCATTCATTTGCATCCTGCGATCATCCGAATGATGCATCGTTTGAAAGGACCGGACGGCATAGTACTCATCACTGACGCTTTGCAAGCTATGGGATTAGGAGATGGTAACTATGTTTTCGGTGGACATCATGTTCGTGTATCCAATGGTGTGGCGCGATTAGATGATGGGACGTTAGCCTCCAGCACGGTTACGATGAATGAGGCACTTCGTCTAACAGTTGAAACCGGCATATCTTTAAAAGATGCTACTCAAATGGCTGCAACCACACCCGCACGAATACTAGGTCTTGACACTAGAGGTAGGATTTTAACAGGTTTTGATGCTGATCTCGTCTTGTTAGATGAACATTTCAAAGTACAATGGACAATGATTAAGGGTCAAATAATACGTTGATAATCTAATATTAGTGTTGAGATTGTACTGACACTCTAAGCTTCTTGAATGGTAGTAATGAGAGAGACGATATGGATAGTTGCCCGGTTGTTAATTAGTTAGTCCGTTCAACGTGGAAAGATAGTGAAGGAGCTTGCCTCGCCGGCGGCTCTTTTTTTGTTCATTCAAGTAACGGGCAGGATAGTGGAGTAAAGATATGGTAAAGTGGGTGTATAATATGCTCTCTTGATTGTTAAGGAGACCGACTTGGAATATTCTTAAGTCAATCGATGGAGTATTATACAAGGATAAGGTGTGATGCGGATGACTGATTTTACAATGATTAAAAAGCTGTTTCATATTACGAAACAAAATGGGTTTAGTCATGACGAGATACAAACCATTAAAAATAATTTTGGTGAATTGCCCCAGGTGTTTATAGATTATTATTTGGAACTCGGTAAAGACGAGCGGCTGAATCATACGCAAGATAGTTTGATCAAACCCGAGCAACTCCAATACTTCAAACATAGTGAATATTTAATTTTTTATTGCGAGAATCAACGTGTCTGTGTTTGGGGAATCCATAAGAACGATTTATCCAGGTCCAATCCCCCTGTTTATATGAGTTACGATGAAAAGGTATGGAAAAAGGAGTTTGAAACATTGACCGATTTTTTTCATGCGATGGCCTATTTGCAAACCGTATTCGCTCTTGAATACGGCTGTGAATCGTTCTATTCCATTGAACAAACCGACTTGGATTTTATTCGTGAAAATTTTAATAATAAAGGTATTTCCTTTCGGCATTGGATTGGCATCGAATTTTATGGGAATTACGATGACAGCATAATAACAGTGATGAAAAATAACGATAGTTTTGATTTGATCTATGCTTCAAGCGACAAAGAACATTTTGATGAAATGGATCGGGTTCTCTCAAAACTAGGAGTAGTAATTTGAAATTTTCTGTTTCAAGAAGTCAACAGAATTGGAACTTCAGAATGTCATCAATAAGTTAAATAGCTTAATGCCAAATGGACGTTTAAACTAACGGGTAACGTTAGTTGAATGACACCAGCTGCAGTCTAAGACTTTATTTTTCAAGTCTTGGACCGCAGCTGTTTCTTTTATGGATCAGTCTAAAACTCATTTTTCAAAAGCTGACGATTTTTCAATTCAAAAAA
This sequence comes from Paenibacillus sp. GCM10027630, assembly GCF_042676305.1. Lineage (NCBI taxonomy): Bacteria > Bacillati > Bacillota > Bacilli > Caryophanales > Paenibacillaceae > Paenibacillus > Paenibacillus sp. GCM10027630. The sequence continues at coordinate 3,663 of NZ_JBHTGY010000042.1, forward strand.
CGCGTCAAATCAATGACTCCAGTCTAATTCTTTATTTTCATCGAACACCATAGGCTTGCGGCTGGGTTTTTGTGAAGCTTCACATAAACAAATGCTGCCACAATGTGCAAATTTTGTGGGGAAGTTGCCGAAAGACTATGCAAAATCGGTCCAATCTGCCCTTATTTTTGCGGCATTATTCTGCTCTTCATTACCGGAATTATGTGCTAATTCACACGTAAAGGTCTATATACATGGCTGGGGTCGGCTGCTTTTACGTGGCGTGGAGATGAAGTCTCCTACTCGATCACCCCGCAGTCGGACAGTCCGTTTCAAAGCGGATTTAGGTAAATAACAAAAATCGTACAGAAAGACCTAAAGATTCTTAAGGCCTGGAATAGAGGGATCATAGTACAGTGTAAGCATCCATGGAGCGAAGCTTTTAGCGGGAATGAAAGCGCTTAATTATGAGCGATCATTTCCTGTCTGCCAAAAAAGCTCCAATAAGATTCCCTAAGGAGGAAATTGTTGCTATGAGGAGAATTGGTTTGTTTGCTGTGTCCCTGGCGGTACTGCTCCTAATGTTGCTGACCAATATCGCCTATGCGGATGTATCATCCCATTATCTTAACCCGCTGATGAAAGGAGCCGACCCTACCATTGAACGGCAAGACGATGGATACTATTATTCCGCGGCAGGCGATGGCAATGTTGTATTGAAACGGCATGAAACCATTCTTGGCGTTTCCACCGCGAAGAGTAAAGAAGTATGGAAGTTACCTGAAAACCTGGAATTTATATGGGGGCCTGATGCGCACAGGATCGATGGCAAATGGTACATCTATTTCGCTTCCGGTCCGAAGATTAGTGATAAAGCAGGACGCTTTGCTTATGGCCATCCCAGTTCCTATGTTCTGGAGAACAGCTCGCCCGATCCATTTGAAGGGACCTGGGAACTGAAGGGAACATATGATAATGGAGACGGACTTACACCCCAACAGGGGTTGCTGAATACGCAAAGCTATGGACTGCCTACCGGCTTTGTCACCATCAATGGGCAGAGATACCTTACCTACACCAAATATTTCTATTTTATAGATCCAAAAACGGGAAACGAGAGATTTGATGAATGTCCCACGATTGTCAAAATGAAAAACCCGTGGACATTGGAAGGCGAAGAGATTACGTTAGCCAGGCCGACCTACGACTGGGAGAAGTATGTTGATAATGTTAATGAAGGCGCAGCCGTGGTGGAGCGAAACGGTAAAGTTTATTTTGCCTATTCCGCCAGCAGCTACACGCACGATAACTATGCTGTCGGCCTGTCCTGGGCCGATCTGGCCCAAAGTGTGGAGAATGAAGCGGCATGGAATAAACATCCCGAGCCGATCATGAAACGTTCGGATGAAAACGGTTCTTATTCGACAGGCTCGCCGTTATTCCTGAAATCTGAAGACGGCACAGAGGACTGGATTACATACCATGGCATACCGACCCATAGTCAAGGCGGCAAGAACAGAGAGGTTCGCGCCCAGCGGATCAATTGGGACGACAATGACTTCATCAATCTGGGCATCCCGTCCAACCCCGGCACCGTGCTTAGCCGCCCCTCCGGGGAGGAGAAGAGCGAAGTCTATGAAGCGGAAGACGCCCAATTATCAGGGGCTGCAAGAGCAACCATGAACAGCATCTATGCCTCGTCCGGCCGATATGCCCGTTACAGCAATGGCAATGACAGCGAATATGTAGAGTTTACAGTCAACACGAATACAGGGGGGATTTACTCGCTGGACTTCCGCTACAACAACAATACGACAGAACCGGTCACCATGACACTGGGCGTGAACCAGGAGACTCCTACCGCGCTTGTATTCCCGTCTAATGCCGGATCGGAGAACAAGCTGAACTTCGACTTAAAAACCGTTCACAACATCCGGCTGAAAGACGGTAGCAACATCGTACGTCTTTCCGGCAAAAGCACTTTGGGGCTGGACGCTATCATTGCCAAGAAAAGCGTCTTGTATGAAGCGGAGGGCGCAGAGTTGTCCGGAGGCACGGGAATTGCTCAAGATCATACGGGATATAGCGGTTCAGGCTTTGTCAGAGGGTTCACGGAGCCGAACGCGGCGATCAGCTTTACAGTAAACGCTCCTCACGCGGGCAGCTATTCGGTCAAGCTGGCTTATGGCGCTGGAACTGAGGATCGAACCTTGACCATGTATGTGAATGGCGCCAAGATCAAACAAGCGAATTTCTTCGGTCTGAAGGAATGGGACAAGTGGGCCGACAGATATGACAATGTGTTCCTGAAAGAGGGAAGCAATGTCATCACCTATAAGTATGACAGCGGCGATACGGCGAATGTCAATCTGGATTATATCACCGTTACCGAAGCGGCGACCTGGACGTATGAGGCGGAATCCGCCAAAACGACAGGTGGGGCAGATGCCGGGATCGTTCAGGCTCAGGATGGGAATACGGGAATCGGTTATGTGAGTGGTCTGTCCCAAGTGAACTCGTCCGTGGAATTCTCTGTGGATACCGAGTATGCGGCCTCCTATGATCTCAAGCTGCGGTACGCCACAGAGCAGGGCGGCAAAACATTGTCGCTGGAGGTGAATGGCACGCCTGTGCAGGACATGGTCCTTACCTACTCCGGAGGCGCCAAGGTGTGGAAGGAACAGATTGTAACCGTTCCCCTGAACAAAGGGAAAAACAGCATCACCTATAAGAGTGCAATCGGAGATTCAGGTGTCATCCATATCGATCATATTCATCTGAATAAGCGCACGCCCTGGAAATATCAGGCGGAAGCAGCAGCCCTCTCAGGTACGGTGGGTATCGGAAGAGACCGTCTATGGTTTGAAGGCAACGGTTATGTCGGCTTATTCCAGAAAAAAGGGGATTCTATCGGGTTTGAAGTGAATGTCCCCTATACAGCGGCCTATACGTCAACCTTGCGCTATTCGGGTGTACAGTCGTCGAATCGAACCATGAGCATGTATGTGAACGGCAAACGGGTCAAGCAAGTTTCCTTGCCGCCGACAGCGAATTGGGATACCTGGATGGACGCGACCGAGACGGTCAATCTGGAGGCCGGGAAAAATAGCATTGAATTCCGCCGTGAGGAAGGGGATACCGGACAGCTCAATATAGACAACCTGATCCTGGATAAATTCAGCGGTGGATTCATGAGCACGACGGCCAGGGAACTTACCCCCGAGAAGATGGTGAAGATCCAGCCGAAGCATAGCGGCAAGGCGCTGAGTGTGGCAGGTGAGAAGTATAATCAGGGAGCAGCCGTTATCCAATATTCCAATGGCGATACCAATAGTCAATTGGTGCGATTCCTGGATCTGGGAACAGGCTATTACCGGATCCTAATTATGCGTGGAGCACGCTTCCTCGATATCAAGCCTGATTCGGATATCCAAGAACTTATTCTAAATCAGACTATTGAAGCTGCCCCCACTCCCTCCGATACTGAACAGTGGCGTCTGGAAAAGGAGGGCGATTATTACAAAGTGATCAACAAAAGCAATGGAAAGGTGATTACGGTCAATGAAGCGTCCAAAGGAAACAACACTGTTATGCGGTTGGCCGATGACGAGGGGAAAGACAACCAGCGGTTTAAGATTGAGCTGCGTAACCTTTATGACACTACATTCCACGCGGTGTCGGACATTACTGCTGTCCCGGCGGCAGCGCAGGCAGGGCAGGAGCTGACTCTCTTCGGAACAGTCTCACCGGATTGGGCCACGCGTAAAAGTATCACCTGGAGCATCAAGGATGCCGGGCAAACAAGAGCTACCCTGGATGGAAATGTGCTGTCCGCCACAAGAGCGGGAACAGTCATTGTCACCGCTACGATTGAAGAAGGAAGCGAGATCGACGTGAACTACTCCAAGGACTTCACCATTACGGTCTCCAAGAAGGACGCGGATGTTAGTCCTGAAAAGGCCACCTATGATCTCTATGTTCCCGGGGATGTAAGCGCCAGCATCATATGGAATGAAGCCAAGTCTGTGACCGGGGTGGTATATGCAGCAACAGTAACAGGTGCCGTATACCATGGCACATTGGGAACGGATGGTTATACGGTCAGCGGGGATATGTTGACCATCAAGCGCGAGACTATGGCCGCACTGGGGTTGAAGAGCGGCGATAAGGTGGACTTCTCTATCCTGTTTAATCAGGGGAATCCGGCTGTGTTCAGTGTCAATGTGGTGGACAGCTTTGCTTTGACCAGCCATAGTATTACAGTGGCTACTGAGGGACACGGCACTGCCAGCGCCAATGTATCGTCGGCTCTCAAGGATACGGCGATTACCTTAACCGCCACTCCAGATCCGGGCCAGCTCTTCAAGGGCTGGAAGGTGCATAGTCCCAGTAGACTGAATGTGACTGGCAATACCTTCACCATGCCAGACGAGGCGGTGGTGATCACGGCGATATTCGGAACGCCGTCCTACAGCGTGACCTATAACGGCAACGGCGCGGCAAGTGGTCTCGCGCCGGTAGATGACAGCAGCTATGAGCAGGGCGTCACGGTATCGGTCTATGGCAATACCGGCAATCTGAAGAAGCCGGGCTATCTCTTTGCCGGCTGGAATGTACGGGCGGATGGCAGCGGAGCCAGCTATACTGAAGGCCAGGTATTCACAATGGGCGGGGCGAATCTGACCCTGTATGCGCAATGGACGGTTAAAAATTCGGGTGGTTCTTCTGGAGGAGGTTCGTTTGATGGGGATTCTTCCGATGGCAGTTCACCATCAACACCAACGAGCGAAGGAGTTATTCCGGCGAATAAAAGCCAATTTGCGGTTCCAGCAGATAAGAAGGGCGAATTCGGCATAGGTGATGAGATTAAGATCGAGATCCCTGCCGGCGCTTCCCGAAAGGAATTCCAGCTTATCATCAGCAAGATAACAGACACGCAAAAGCTGCTTGCAGGCAAAGATGAGCTGGTCAGTCCGGTGTTCGAGATTCGGAAGGATTTCCCAGGGAATTTCGACAAGGAGATCACTCTGACCATTACTTTCGATCCAACCAAAATAAAGAAGGGTCAAAAGCCGACTGTATTCTCCTATGACGAAGCGCGAAAAAACTGGAGGGAATTAGGCGGACAAGTCAATGGGGCCACTTCTATTACCGTGCAGGTGAACAACGTTGCCAAGTTTGCGGTATTCGGCGTCGATCAGGCGGCAAGCTTGCCCGCTCTGAAACCGATGGTCAACTTGAGTGACATAGCGGCACACTGGGCGGAGTCCGATGTCAAACAAGCGATTGACCTGGGAATCGTCAGCGGCTATCCGGACGGTACGTTCAAGCCGGATCGAACCGTAACACGCGCCGAGTTTGCCGCCATGCTCATCAATGCGCTCAAGCCGCAAGGGAACCGCCTCTACAGCGCGCCGCTAACGTTCACCGATAAGGAGAAGATCGGTACATGGGCGCTGAATGCCGTGGCGCAAGCGGTGCAAGTAGGGATCATTTCTCGTTACGAGGATGGTTCCTTCCGCCCGGATGCCGAGATTACCCGCAGTGAGATGGCCAAGATGATCGCCAACGCCCTGAGCCAGTCAGGCGAAAAGGCTGCAACCACAGGGTTTGCGGATGACACGGCTATCCCTGACTGGGCGAAGGGTGCCGTGGCGACCTTGAGCAAGCGGGGCATTATTGAAGGCAAAGGAGGGAACCAATTCGCTCCCGGCGATCAAGCAACAAGAGCAGAGGCGATTAGAGTATTGCTGAACATGCTGCGCAACAGACAATAGAAGTGTGAATGCCTTCTCCGGCGCCGCAGGCCCACAGGCTTGCGGCGGGTTTTGCGCTCCTTTCAGAACACTCATATTGTGTAGAGCAACCATTTTGTAAAACGGTTACAAAAAAAATTATGATAGTACATTTTTATAAGATTCTTCGAAAGGTAGAATGAGGAAACGGGCGAAAAAAAACCAGTACAACAAGGGAACGAGAAAATGAAAGCAGTTTATGCAACTCATCAGGGCTGATGGGTGGTTCTTCTACAGTTCGTACCGCGGGGTAATTCTATTGGCTTCTCCAGGTGAGCATGAACGCCATAGACAACAGGATGATATGATTCCAAGGAGGATTGCACATGGTCAAAAAAAAATTCAGAGATCTGCTGCTTTGTCTCGCGATGCTGCTGATGCTGCCTCAATGGAGCGGAGTGGCTGCGGCGGCAGAGCCGACGCCAGCTAAGCCGGATTCGGCGTCTACGCAGGAGGGGAAGAATGTTTCGGATTTCTATAATGTAATCATGCAGACAGGAGCCGATCCCTGGGTTTACAAGCACACGGACGGCTACTATTACAACGTATTTGCCAACTCCAGCGGCATCATGATCCGCAGAGCGAAGACCATCACCGGCATTGAGGCGGGCGAGAGGAGCCTGGCCTGGACGCCGGTTAAGGGCACCATGTACAGCTACAATGTTTGGGCGCCGGAAATGCACTATCTCAAGGATACCGACGGCAAATCCAAATGGTATATTTACTTTGCGGCTGACAACGGAACCAACGCAAACCACCGCATGTACGTGCTGGAGAACGCCAGTGAAAATCCGTTGACCGGCACCTGGGAGTTCAAAGGGAAGATTACCGATTCTACAGACCGTTGGGCGATCGACGGCACTGTGCTGACGGTAAATGAGAAACACTATTTCATCTGGTCCGGTTGGGAAGAAACGGACGGAAGCTTCCAGAATTTATATATTGCGCAGATGAGTGATCCACGGACCATCAGCTCGGAACGGGTATTGATCTCGAAGTCTGAACATGATTGGGAATCGTCCCCGGCCAGAATCAATGAAGGCCCCGAAGTCACGATAAAGGGCGACACAATCAATCTGATCTATTCTGCAAACGGAAGCTGGACAGACAGTTATTGCCTCGGGCTGATCACGGCCAAGATCGGCGACGATTTGATGAATCCCGGCTCCTGGGTGAAAAAAGACATGCCGATCTTCTCCAGCGCCAATGGCGTTTACGGCCCGGGCCACCACAGCATCGTCACGTCTCCTGACGGTACAGAGGACTGGGTCATTTACCATACCGCCCGCTGGCCGGGATCGGGATGGACCCGCAAAGTCCACACGCAGAAATTCACCTGGAACGCAGACAATACGCCGAACCTGGGAGAGCCCGCCGATCCGAACACACCGATTGCCAAGCCTTCGGGCGAGCCGGTGCGGAAGCGCTATGAAGCGGAAAACGCGCTGCTGGTGAAGGATCCGGGCGGTGAAACTTCTCCTGCTGTCCGGCTGGAAAGCACCGCTTCCGGTGGGATGAAGATCGCCAACATCAAGAACGCCAGTGATTATGCCCAGTTTACCGTAAACGTGCCGGAGGCGGGATTTTATATGCTGTTCGTGCGTAATGCCAACGGCTCACCCAATGCGGCCGATGCCTCCCATATCTTGTCGGTCAACGGGAATTCCGGCGCCAATTTGAACATCGTCTATTCCGGCCTGAATCGTTGGGGACTCTCTACGGCAAAAGTCTATCTTAGGGAAGGCAACAATATCCTCCGCTTCTCGAAGGGGAACAACCTTGCCGAAATCGACAGCATGGATATATTTAAGCTGGATGCATCGGAAATGTTATTCGATGTCCCGGGGTACACGTTGGGGTTGGGTGAAACTCGCAGTTTGCCCCTGTATAGCGTAACAGGCACTACCTATACCGCTGTTGACACAGGAGTAATCTTCAGTTCTTCCGATACGAAGGTCGCCGTTATGGACGGAGGGGTTAGGGTTAAGGCTGTAAGTGCGGGCAGTACCACAATCACCGCCACATATAACGGGAAAACGGCCATAGCCACGGTTACCGTTGCTGCGGAGCCTAAAGCCGTGCAGTCCGTTGCCATCGGCGGATTGCACCGCATCCTGACAAGCGGGCAGACAAGCGGGCCATTGCAGGTAACGGCACGCTATAACAACTATGAGGTTCAGAATGTGACAGCGGCTGCCCAGTATACCAGCAGCGATCCTGGGGTGGCCAGGATTGATTCGGATTCTGTGACCCAATCGGTATATGCGGTTAAACCGGGTACAGCTCTTATTACAGCCAATTGCAACGGCAAGAAAGCAGCGTTCAACTTGACCGTTATTGCAGCTTCTGATGCGGTTCAGGTTGTTTCCGTAGTGAAGATTCCTTCCGGAGTGGCCCCTAAGCTACCCAGCGTTGTTAATGTTGTCTACAACAGCCAGTCGAAGAAGGCAGAAGTTGTCAGCTGGGAGCCGGAGGGACTTGACTTCAACTCCCTTGGCACTGTCCAGGTGCCTATCACCCTGAAGCTGGATGGCCGTGATTTTCCTTCCTCCGTTGCCTTAAACGTTATTCCGGGATGGGGCCTTGATGAGATTGCGAATCAACTCCGCAACAAGCTGGCCAACTTCTCCTATCCTTTGGGCGATGGGCTGGGCAACTATAGCCAATCCAAGTATGATGACTTTGTGGCCGAAGTGAACAAGGCGGAAGAGATGGCCGTAAACGCCGATCTGAGCAAAGAACAGTTTGACGAGGAACTGGATAAGCTTGCTCAAGCGGAAGCAGCTTTGTTAGGTTCGCTGAACAGCATTCGGGACGGCGTAAACTATAACGCTTACCGGGATTTCTCCGGCGATACGGTTGGCAAGTACCCTTACGGCATTACCACCGAAGATCTGACCAATGGCGCTACCGCCACTGTGCAGGAAGAGGCCGGGAATAAATTCCTCCGGCTGACCACAACCGCTACTTCGGGCAAGGCAAACCTGCTCCTGCCGTATGCAGGCGAGGTAAAGGCTGAGGCAGGTCAGCGCTTCGTCATCGAATACCGCGCCAGACTAAACACCAGCTTCCAGTACGCCAATGGCGCCATGATGCGAAATGACAGCGGCACAGGCAATTATTCCATGGTCACGGCTTTTGATATGGGTAAAATTGTAGTCCAGAATGGACCGTCCACTAAGGTCAAAGTCAAAGACTTTCAGTACAATACATGGTACAAAATCAAAATGGTGGCAAACTGGGACGCCAAGACTTATACCGTCTATATAGACGATGTTGAGGTGGCCACTGACTACAACTTCCGCCACACAGGCGGCGACAAGCTGACCGGCCAGCGGTTCGGCATCGACGGCTATGCCAACGCCTCCATCGACTTTGACGATTTCAAAGCGATGGTTACCGGAGGACCGAAGGCTGCACCCGAGGGGCTCAAGCACACCAATGAAACAGCGGTTGGGGCCAATGATGGACGCATCACCGGGATCAACCCCTCCATGGAATGGTCCTCCGACAATGGGAGCACCTGGTTGAGTGTCGAAGGGGATACCATCGCAAATCTTTCTCCTGGGACTTATTGGGTTCGTTACCCTGAGACGGATACCCATAAAGCCAGTCCCCATGTGGGGGTGACCATTGCAGTCTATACTCAGCCGGTGCGTGTCACCGGGGTGAGCCTGAATCAGACCACCGCCCAACTGTATACCAACCATAGGGATTCGACTGTCCAGCTTACCGAAATTGTGGAACCCGCTGACGCAGCCAACAAGACGGTGACCTGGAGCAGTTCCAATCCGGCTGTAGCTACCGTGGATGGACATGGCTTGTGACGGTTCATGCCTCCGGTACAGCCGTTATTATGGTAACCACTGAAGACGGCGGCTCCACAGCTTCTTGTGTTGTAACTGTGGGTGAATATCATAACGACAGCGGTGAAAGCGGCGGAGATCCCCAAATTGGCGGCAGCAAATCAGTCGTCCCAACTACACCGTCTACTGGGGTCAAAATCGGGGATGGCAACACGACCACCAGCATCACCGATCAGACAACCGGTATGGTGACGGAGACTATTGTCGGGCCGAATGGCGACCGTGAAGTTATAACGAAAGAACGCAATGGTACAATTACCGAGATTGTCACCAAGCAGAATGGAAGCAAGCGTGAGACCGTGAGCAAGCCCGATGTAAGCAGTTGCTCTGTCACTACGGATACGCAGGGAGTCAAGGTTGAGACCGCCACGACTTCTCTGGGGGGAGTAACTGACGCTATCCATCTGCCTGAAGGCGTAGCGCAAGCGCGGGTCACAATTCCGTTTAAGAATGCTTCTGCTTCCACGGTGGCCTTTGCGGTTCGGGAAAACGGAACCAAGGAAGTGATCGGAACGGTTATCACCGAAGCCGGATTGAGCTTTACAGCCAAGAGCAATATGACGGTGAAGCTGATCGACAATAAGGTTGTTTCCATGATGTGCCCCACAGCCATTAGGCTGCGGAGGCGATTGCCTTCACAGCAAGCCGCGAATGGCTGCTCGGAACGGAGCAGGGAATCTTCGCTCCTGATGTAGCCTTGAGCCGCGCAATGCTATTTACCGTGCTGGCCCGTTTGCATGGCGTTGCCGGGGAATATTGGTACAGCAAGGCGAAAGACTGGGCTACCGTTTCCGGGATCAGCGATGACAGTACCCCTGAAGCTTCCATTACCCGGGAACAACTGATTACTGTCCTGCACCGTTACGCCGGACAGCCTGCGGCAGGCAGCTGTTCGATGAAAATAAAGAACTAGACTGGAGTCATTGATTTGACGCGTTTTTTGAATTGAAAAATCGTCAGCTTTTGAAGAATGAGTTTTAGACTGATCCATTAAAAGAAACAGCTGCGGGCCAAGACTTGAAAAATAGTAGAGTGAAGGGCTGGGCATCCAGCCCCTCCTCATCAAACCGTACGTGAGGTTTTCCCTCATACGGCTTTCCGACGTTCTTCACCTCGAGC
>NZ_JBHTGY010000043.1:0-22843 GCF_042676305.1 Paenibacillus sp. GCM10027630
AAGACCGTTTAACGCAAGCTTGTCTTAAGCTCAAAAGTAATGCTAGCGAGAATTTGCATTCTCTATTTTAACACTCACTCGTTGTTCAGTTTTCAAAGGGCAATCTTCGACCATATTCGCTTTGTTTCGTTCTCTTTCGACAACCTCTCAAAAGCGACCTGATCAATATATCATATTCGTCTACACCATTGCAAGTACTTTTTTTGAAGTCTCTTTATTTTCTTCTTCAAAATTCGACTGCCTCAGAAGCGACAAGATGTAATATAACAAATTCAAAAAGAGAATGCAAGCATTAAATAATAGAAATTTCAACCAACTACACCCCTCAGTCAAGTCTCCTAATTTGAAATAATGCAAGCGCCGGGGCAAGCCCTAGCAACATTTCTTAATCGATAGAGTAAAATGCTAGAATCTCCATGCTGTTCAATAGGCCGATAAAAATAAGAAAAGCTTCTATTCGAAGTCCTTTCGATGAAGATACATTCGTGTCTAAGCGGTAGCTTTTCTTGCAATAACAGACTTCTTCAGTTTCGCTGAAAACTTATTAAGTCTGATATTATAATAAAGAGGCTGTCCCAAAAGGGTATCAGTGAATGAATCAGTCCCAAACTGTGTACAAAGACGCCTCCAAAACCACCATGTAAGCGGAAATGGTAGCGTCTTTTTGTAGGGAAATTCCCATCAGAGTGGGGGTTCGAAAATCGAAAAATGAGTTGGCTGCTTTTTGGATGTTACTTAAGTGATGGGGCGAGAAGCGATGTTCAAAGGCTGCTTTCAATCTAGAGGAGACCCTGATTTGTCGGGGCCGCTGCGGAAGGAAAGAAAATAGATGGAAATTGTAACGCTAATCCAAGATATCGCCTGAAATCAATCTAACTGGAAAAACTAACTCTAATAGAGGTGAAATGGTGGATATCAGCCAAAATACGTAGAATTAGCATGAGGAATTCCAGCTATAAGACTTGGAACGCTATTTTCGGAGTAACTAACTTGACATTTTCCTGATATTGCACGGAGTACGCCAGACTGCCATGCAATGCCGTAACCGAACCACAAGCCACGAACCCGATACCCGCGATGAGTACGCGCTGGAAAGCGAACTCATCTTATTCATCACTAAGAATACACAAGATATGCAAAAAAGCCTTCAATTATTAAAGTGGAATTGAGGGCTCTTTTGCAACCATCTATTCAGGATAAAATGGTGGAGGGGTTGTCTCAAAATGACTTTTGGGACAGCTCCCTATGGTTAAACTGACCATGACTCAAGCTTGATCATGGGCTCTGCCTTCAGTTCAAGCGAGGAGAACTGCCCTCGCTTCAGCTTCAGGAACGCTGCGGCGGCAATCATCGCCGCATTGTCGGTGCACAAGCTGAGCGGCGGAGCGATCAGCGGCACTCCCGCTTCGGCGCAGCGCACAGCCAGCTGCTCCCGCAGCCCTTTGTTGGCGGCCACGCCGCCCGCCAACAGCAGCTGCTTCGCGCCGTATGCTTGCACGGCGCGAAGAGCCTTCTCCACCAGGACTTCGATGACGGAGTCCTGGAAGCCTTTGGCCACGGCACGCGGCTCTAGAGGCTGCCCCTTCATGGCAGCCGAGTTCAACGCGGACAGCACCGCTGATTTCAGCCCGCTAAAGCTGAAATCATACGAGCCCTGCTCCAGCCAGGCACGTGGCAGAGGAAATCCTTCTTCCGCTTCGTGTGCGAGCCGATCGATATGAGGGCCCCCGGGATACGGCAGCTTCAAAGCCCGCGCTACCTTATCGTATGCTTCTCCAGCAGCATCATCTCTAGTCTGGCCGATAATTTGAAAACGGCCCTCCGTCTCTACATACACGAGCTCCGTATGCCCACCCGATACTACTAGAGCCACAAAGGGATATTCCAGCTGATGAACGAGCTGATTAGCGTATATATGCCCGGCAATATGATGTACGCCAATTAATGGAAGATCGAGTGAATACGCCAAAGTTTTGGCTGCCACCACTCCAACCAGCAGCGCACCGATTAAGCCGGGACCTTCTGTCACAGCAACTGCTGACAGCTCCTGCGGACTTACTCCCGCCTTCTCAAACGCTTCCTCGATAATCCACGTTATGCTCTCTACATGTTTACGTGAAGCAACCTCGGGAACGACTCCCCCGAAGCGTTGATGAGTTTCGATTTGGCTCAATACTATATTAGAACGAATAATAGTCCCATTCTCCACAATAGCAACCGAAGTTTCATCACAGCTAGTTTCGATAGCTAGAATCATAGAGGGCTTCTCCGACTGAGACGTACTGCTGCTCTGGCCCACTGACTCCTTGTATTCGGAGGATAAGCTTGCTTGATTGTCTAGATCCGCACTTTTTTTCATAGCAATTCCCCTGTATTTTCATTCAAAGTATGATCATATTTCGGTAAATCGGCCCACATCACCAGAGCATCCTCCCGATTATCGGTATAATAGCCGCGGCGGACTCCGACTGAATGAAAGCCGAGCTTTTCATATAGACGCTGTGCAATAATATTAGAAGGCCTCACTTCAAGGGTCATACGTTCAGCACCTAGGAAGCTCGCTGTTTTTTGCAGTTCCCGCATTAGCATCTCACCCAGCTTTTTGCCGCGGTAGCCTTCACGAACAGCCACATTGGTAACATGCGCCTCATCTATGACCAGCCACATTCCCCCATAGCCTATAACTTGACCTTCATATTCCATTACCATATACCGGGCAAATTGATTGTTGGTCAATTCGTTATGAAAAGCCCCTGCGGTCCATGGTGTGGTGAACGCCTCTCGTTCAATTTCACAAATAGCTGGAATATCATCCAGCCTCATTGCACGGAATTCCAAGGGGCCAATGGCTTCTATACGTTCCTGCGCCTCCATCGTTACGGCCTCCCTTACAGTTTCTTAGCCAATAAATTGGCCTCAGCCTCAGTAAGCTGTGTATAATTCGGTATCAATCCATGCGCTTGCTCAATGCGTCCTTCCTTCCACTGCCTTCTCCCGATTTCGGCAATGTGACAAGCATGTATCTCATGGTTCACTATGCCCGATGCTCCTGCCCATCTAGCAAAGAACTGCTGCAGTACTTCTTCATGCAGTCCCGTTTCTCCAATGAACAATATGCGATCCGGCATGGTGAACCCTGCGCCTGCATTCACAGTTCGCTCTAGCAGTTCTTCTGTCCAGGCCGACATCAGACGAATTCCATCTGCAATCAGACAGCTCCAGCCTTGAGGTGAAGCTTGATACAATCCTGTATAAGCTTGTCCTCTGCGAGCCTCAAGCATCGGGACTATCCAGATCGTCTCGGATTGCTTGCCAAGAGCTGCCTCGGCAGAACCTGCGGTTCCGTTAGTCCCAAACGTTACTTCCGCTTCCACTGTCTCCAAACTCTCATCCGCTGCGCTTATCTTCTGTCCCGGTTTAAGTCCTGCTTCCAATCCAGACAAATAAGCGGCACCACCTCCGAGAGCAAGTGCCTCCAGACTGGATACACCCAATAAAGCCATCCCATGCGTCCAAGCGAAAGTCTTGGCTACTGTGACGCCAATACGCACACCTGTATAAGATCCGGGTCCTACCCCCACCGCTATAGCATCCAATTCCCGCGGGTGGATACCTTCTGAAGACAGCAGTTGCTGGATCAATGGTATCAAATGAATGGAATGATTTCTTTCTGCCTTGGAATTCAATTCGCCGAGCAGCTCTCCTCCACGGGTTAAAGCTACCGACATGGAGCTTGTTGAGGTATCAATTGCAAGCAATGTGCCGTTAATAGATTTAGATGTACTTGTCATTATAAAATTCCGTTCTCCTTTAGCTGCTCGCACCATTGTATGTAAGTATTTCCGTGAGGGATTAACCGGAACATACGCCCCTGCCCTCCTTCACCGCAATGCTCAATAGTTATGGAAAGCCTTTCTTCAGGTAAAAGCTCCTCAATCAAGGAAGACCACTCAATCAAAGTAACCCCGTCGCCGTAAAAATAATCGTCCAAACCAAGCTCGTCTGCCTCATCAATAGACAAGCGATATACGTCCATATGATAAAAAGGGAGTGACTCCCCTTCATATTCTTTAATCAACGTGAAGGTCGGGCTGTTCACAATACCTTTAACGCCGATTGCTTTGGCTACTGCTTGTGAAAATGTCGTCTTACCCGCCCCTAGATCCCCATCCAGTGTTATGACGGTTCCCGGAACAAACCTCACGGCAAGTGCAGCCGCAAGAGCACCCGTCTGTTCAGTATTGCCAGATTTATATGAATAGTAATAAGCCGGAGCTGTCATCTGCAATCAGCCCTTTCGAAAATGGTTATAGCCTTTTTTATCAATGGGAACGACATATCCGCTGCTTTGGACCAGCCTCACTCCATCGGCTTCTTCGTTGACGTAGCCTATTATATAGAGGGCAAGACCCGCTTCCCTGAATTTCATCTGCATCGAGATGGCATGCTCGGCTGGCATAGTGCCAAGGAGCTGATAGTCCTCACCGCCGAATAATATGTAATCAAGCGGATCCTCCTCCGCATCCATCGAATAAACCATTAGCTCGTCGGCTATAGGAATCTTGTCTTCAATAAGATCAATGCCTACTCCGGACGCCTCGGAGATTTCCCAAGCCTCGCTGGCCAGTCCATCACTTACGTCATTCAACGCATGGCATACTCCGGATTCCTGAAGCAGTCGCCCCGCTTCAATCCGCGGATTCGGCCGGCAGTGTGCTTGAACCAAACGATCTAGCTCCGGTTGGCTCTGCGCTTGATCTGGCCATTGGTCCGCCGGCAAATCGCGCTTAAGCAAATAATCCAAGCCCGCTGCCGAGCAGCCAAGCATTCCGGTAACAAATAACACATCACCTGGTTCAGCTGTAGAGCGAAGCAGAGCTTTGTCCTTCTCCACTTCACCTATAACGGTTACAGTAATCGTAATTCCGCCCATCGAAGACGTTGTGTCTCCCCCCGCAATCACTACATTCCATTGGTTCGCACAATCGTATAACCCAAGGTACAGCTCTTCCAATCGGGCAAGCTCCGTACCCTGAGGACAGCTTACAGCGACCAGCGCATACTTGGGCAACGCTCCCATCGCAGCAATATCGCTAATCGCCGATGCCATCGCCTTATAGCCGATATCCTGATCCCGCATAGTTGTATTTTTAAAATGTATCGTTTCTGTCATCGTATCGCAAGTCATTACCAGCTGATAGCCTGGTGATATATTGGCTACAGCAGCATCATCCCCAATGCCAGTCTCAACCCCTCCGGCTTGCTGAAAAGAACGCGACTGCTTGCCGTCTGTCAACCACTGAATGAGAGCAAATTCATCAATAGAGCTCACCTTACAACCGCCTCCGTCATGTATTGTCCCTATTATAGCCCTCCCATTCTCATGTAGCAATACAACATAACCTTGCTGGCTATAAAGAAAAATACATTGCGCTGTCTTTGGTTTACAATTTGCGTTTGTGCATTCAACTAACAAAAAAGCCCTATCCTCAGCAACTAACTCAAGGAAAGGGCAATAGCAGTGCTTTTGATTACCTGCATCTACGCTAACAGGCTTTGCTGAATGAACCCAGCTTTATTGAACCTCCTGAAGCTCCTCTACCGACACAACTCTTGCCTCGGCCGGCCGCTGCTCTTCATGGACTTTTGCCGTTTCCTGCGCAGGGTCCACACTATCAATCCATACGGATACTCCGTTTAGCTCAACCTCAATTTTGGCCTCCGACTGTAATATTTCTTGAGCGCGATATAGCTTCACCTGACTATTCCTCGCCTTGAATAACCGATTCGGGATGGTCCATCGTATCCGTCGTAGACTCCTCAATAAGCCCGTTATTGACAGAGACATACCCCCCACCGAGTCCTTCATTAACCATTCTGTCAATGTCCATGAAGTAATCCTCCCGGCCTTGATGGAGCGCATCTGTCGCTGCTTCGTTCAACTCTCCCTGACTCTCTTGCTCCGCTTGATTACCTTGATTTTTTTGCCCCATCGATCTGCTCCTCCTTAGAGTCTTACTTTTAGCCTAAACAGAATTGAACGCATAGTCGTTTCTGTTGGTTTTATCATTCCTCTCTTGGTGTGAATCATTCATGATGTGGGGATACTAGTGATAATAACTTTAAAAGGAGATGCTGCTATGCATACAGTGTGGAAAGGTGCAATCAGCTTCGGCTTGGTTCATGTTCCTGTCAAAATGTTTTCAGCCACGGAAGATAAGGATATATCCATGCGATATATCCATAAGGAATGTACGACACCGCTAAATTTTGTGCGCAAATGCCTTACCTGTGAGCGCGAGGTGGAATGGGAAGAAATTGCCCGGGGGTATGAATATGAGCCTGGCGCCTTTGTTTTATTCGAAAAGGACGAATTGGATAATCTGAATGGCGAGGTTACCAAAGAAATCAAAATTCTTGATTTTGTCCAATTGACGGATATCGACCCCATTTATTTTCAAAAAACTTACTTTCTCGCGCCTAACGAAACAGGAGCAAATGCTTACAATCTGCTGCTGGAAGCTATGAAGCAGTCCGGGAAAATTGGCATTGCCAAAGTGTCGATCCGTACCAAAAGCAGCTTGGCCGCTATTCGGGTCATCGATAATTGCATCGCTATGGAGACTATTTTTTACCCCGATGAAATCCGTTCGGTTGAGCAGGTTCCCAATCTGCCGCAGCAAAGCAATGTGAACGATAAAGAGCTGCAAATGGCAAAAATGCTGATAGACCAGTTAACGACTCCTTTTGAACCGGAAAAATATAAAGATGACTACCGAGAAGCCGTACTTAATGCGATCGAGCAAAAGGTAAGCGGACACCAGATCAGCGTCGCGCCTGAGCCTCATAGAACGAATGTCGTGGATCTTATGTCTGCGCTTCAGGCCAGTCTGGATGCTATGAAGCCATTGCCGGAAACATCAGGACCTAAACCAAAAGCAAGAAAATCAGCCAAGGAGGATAAAGTGAAGGACACTGTATCATGACAATTTTGCTGCCCAAGGACCCTATGGCCCCTATTGCCGTCGATACGCTGCCCGTAGGAGAAAAGTGGGGCTATCAAATTAAGTGGGATGGTGTACGGCTGCTTGCACGAATGGAAGAGGGTCGGACCGAGCTGTTTTCAAGGCAGATGCTCAATAAATCGCTCCTCTATCCAGAAGCCATGGAACTGCTTGAGCCCATACAGCAAAAACACACCTGCCTGATTGACGGTGAAGCGGTCATTTTCGACCAAAGCAAGCAGCGGCCCAATTTTCAGCTGATTCTTAAAAGGGAACGTTCACGCTCATTCAAGGCAGGAGTTCATGACGGCAATCATTTTATCTTTGTGCTTTTTGATCTGCTGTATTGGAACGGAGAAGACTTGCGTTCCCTCCCTTATGCGGAGCGCCATCGCAGACTGCTGCAGCTTGTACCGGACAAGCAGCCCCAGCTGTTTGTAACGGATCTGTTCAGCGATCTATCGGCGCTGTGGAGTTGGGTTGAGCAAGGCGGCTGGGAAGGCGTTGTAGCCAAGAGACTTGCCAGCCCTTACCGTGAAGGAAAGCGGCATAAAGACTGGTATAAAAAGAAGACATCGCTGCTGTTCGAAGTTGCCATACCTGGCCTGATTATTCGTGGAGGACATGTTGCAAGTCTCATTATGGCCAAAGACGGCGTACTATTCGGCCGAGTTTCATCGGGTTTGGACGAAAAGCGCAAAGCCCAATTGCTGCAGGAGGGCTCTAAGCGCAAGCTGGATACGCCGCAGTTCGGCACACTCCCCGCTGAGTTAAAAAAGGAGCAAATTTTGTGGCTCCGCAGCCCGTTTCTTTGCACGGTAACTGGACTTGAAGTCACCTCAGATGGACAACTGCGTCATCCCAAAATCGTAAAGTTCCATGATATCAAATAGGGTTAGTTTATACCCTGAATCTTTAACCGTCTAAACGTCTAATTATCTAAAAAGTTATGCATGCAAACTTGCTAAGCAGATTTTCTTACGGATACCCTAAGGAGGTTCACCAGATGGCTGTTGCAGTGAAGAATAAAGGAACCGTAGTTATCGAGGGACAGGAGATTACGATTACAAATCCGAACAAACTGCTGTGGCCGGAGATGGGGATCAGCAAAATCATTTATTTAGAAAAGCTGCTCATGCTGGCCCCTTACTTGTTGACATATTGCCGCAACCGCTATTTAACGACCATTCGTTTTCCTAATGGCTATGCCGATAAGTCGTTTTATCAGAAAAACGCTCCCGAGCCTATACCTGATTTTGTTAAAACAGAAGTGCTGGAAGGCATTAATTATGTACATCTGGACTCTGCCCCCACCCTGCTGTGGCTGGGTAATTTGGCAAGCCTCGAGTTTCATCCGTCCTTTCACCTGATCGGTGAACAGCTGCCTGAAGAATGGCTCATCGACATCGATCCAAGCTTGGACCCAGAGCCTCGCATCATGGAGGCAGCCGAAATAATCGGTGAGGCGCTTGATCGGATGAACATCCAATCCGTCCCCAAAACCTCCGGAGCCACAGGTGTGCAAATTTATGTGCCCATTGTACGTGAACATGGCTATACCTTTGAGCAGCTGCGTAAGATCGGCCATTTTGTAGCTCAATACTCCGTTCAGAAGTACCCCAAGCTGTTTACCATTGAGCGTCTAAAGAAGGATCGCGGCAAGCTTATCTATATCGATTATTTGCAGCATTGGTATGGAAAGACGCTATCCGCTCCGTACACGCCGCGGGCACGCAAAGACGCGACCGTTTCCACCCCGCTCCGCTGGGATGAAGTAGCCCGCCGCTGCGACCCGCGTGAGTTCAATCTTCTTACCATTGGTGATCGTTTAGCACAAACGGGGGATTTGATTCAACAGCTTCCTCCCCAAAGCCTGAAGCATGTATTGTCTTTTATTTAATATAAAAGTCTTCTAGGAGTCTCGCCCGCCCACGATATTTCGTGAATATTAATTGATTGGTTATGGAGGGATAAGGGAATGGTACGGAAAGTTTACGGCCGCCTTTGAAATGAAGTTGTTACCGCAAGGTAAGTTAAAGACAACTTAAATTTCAAGAGCGGTGGAGTGCCATCCCTTTCCTGTAATAACCATAGAAATGATTAATATTCACGGTTCTGCTTTCGTTCGAAGACTCCTAGAATAACGGCGACAGAAGTCGTGCCGCAGCTTCTTTACCCTTCTGAGCCCTTGAGCGTTTAACGAATACCTCCAGCTTCAATTCCTCGCTCTCCTTTAGATCCTGCAGAAAATCCGCTTCCAGCCGCCCGATCGTTTCCTTATCAAATAGCACGGCATTAAGCTCAAAATTGCTAAAAAAACTGCGCATATCCATATTTGCCGTACCTACCGACGCCAGAATGTCATCTATGATGAGTACCTTAGCGTGGATGAAGCCCTTTTTATAGGAGTAAAAACGTACGCCTGCCTGCATCAGCTCTTCAAAATAAGATAATGAAGCATAATGAACCAGCTTGGAATCCGGACGCTCGGGATAAATAACTCTGACGTCAACTCCGCTGACAGCCGCTGTTTTTAACCCCATATTAATGCTCGGATCAGGCACAAAGTAAGGAGTCGTAATATAAATTCGTTTTTTGGCTGTAGTAATAGCTCCGAAATACATTTCCAGAATAGCATCCAGATTGGAATCCGGACCGCTGCTTATAATTTGGACACGTTTGCTCCCGGTGTTGTAATGCTCTGGAAACAGGATAGGATCGGTTAGCCGCTGCCCGCTTACAAAAAACCAATCGGTAAGAAAGGTGTACTGAAGTGAGTATACGGCATCACCGTTAAGCTCCAAATGCGTATCTCTCCAGAAGCCCAGCTTCGGATTGCCCCCCAAATACTCTTCCCCAATATTGATTCCGCCCAAATATCCTACGCTTCCATCTACAACAACTATTTTTCGGTGATTCCGGTAATTCATCCTTTTATCGAAAAATGCAATAAGCGGCGGCAGGAAAATATAGGTTTCCACACCTGCATCACGAAGTTTGCTTAAGTAGCGCTTGGACAGCTTATAGCTGCCAACACCGTCAAAAATACACCGAATCTTTACACCTTCGGCGGCTTTTCGAACAAGCAGCTCTTCAAATTTGAGTCCGATTGTATCATTGCGAAATGTATAAAACTCAAAATGTATGTACAATTTTGCCTTCTCCATCGCTTCAAGCATTGCCGTAAACGCCATATCAGCGTTAGTCAGCACTCTAACTTCATTCTGTTGCGTGAAGGATGAGCTCGGAATGTTATTTAATAAGGCGTAAAGTCTCGATTCACTGCAAATGTTGTCATGCTGAATTTCTGCTCCATGTATCTGCGAAGCCGCATATCTGCGTCCTTCATATTGCGGATTAGGGATATAGCGAAGCTTCTTTCGCCTAACCTTTTTATGCTGTGTATATTCCTTGGCCAAGAAATAGTACATGATAAATCCAATTATCGGGAATACAAACAGAATGACCAGCCAAGCTACGGTTTTTGAAGGATGACGAAATTCATGCAGCAGAATGGTGATGATCTGAAATATAAATAACACCAATGCAACCATTAACCAGACCAAGGCAGCCACCCTCCTCTTCTCGGTAAGTCAACCCGTTCGATCCGGTATTCTATTATCTTTGACCTTTAACTGATCTGTTATACCAGTGCGGGCCAGCGCTTTGGAGCTCTCAGTTTGACAGCCGGCAGGAAATAATTTAATAATTTCTGTTTTTTTAGGAAACATAGTATGTGATACTCTCCTCCACACCTTGGTTCTTTAGGAAAATACAAGGAGGTCGCCATGTTCAAAACGAAAAGCCGGGATAAAAAAAATCCAGACTCCAAAGATTCATCCTTGCAAAATTTCGACTACCAGTTCATCACTGAGCTGAAATCGGTACCGATTTTTATGACTCTTGAGGAAAATAAAACCTATTTGACTGGACTATTCGAGGATTGCTCGGACTTCGTCATCAGGGAATTTAAAATAGAGGAAAGCGTTAAAGCGATCCTATTTTTCGTCGATGGTCTGGTGAACTGTGAGCTGGCCAACGAAGCGATGAAATCTCTCATGATACTTGAGGGACGAGAGCAGCTGATCGACCGCATTATGGAAACGACATTGCCCGTATCCCAAATTCAGCAAACGGACAATTATTCCGAACTGCTTCTTTCTATATTAGGTGGAGATGCAGGGCTAATTGTTGAGGGCAACAATCAAGCCTTGCTGCTAGGTATTCGCGGGGCATCGCTGCGTTCCATCAATGAGCCTGAAACCGAATCCGTCATTCGTGGACCGCGTGAGGGGTTCGTTGAAAATATACGGACCAATACATCCATGATCCGCCGGAAACTGAAGACACCTCATCTCAAGATGAAGAACTTGACCATCGGGCGGGAAAGCAATACATGCGTTGTCGTAACTTACCTGCAGGACATAGCAGATCCGAATATTGTAGAAGAGCTATTGAAAAGGCTGGATAAGATCGATATTGATGCCGTTCTGGAATCGGGATATTTGGAAGAATTCATTCAGGATTCCGCATTTTCTCCCTTTCCGCAGGTTCAATATACGGAAAGGCCCGATATGGTTGCTGCAGCTCTGCTGCAAGGCAGGGTCGGAATTATCGTAGACGGGACTCCATTCGTTCTGATAATTCCGTTCGTCTTTGTGGAAATTATGCAAGCGAGTGAGGACTATTACGAGCGGTTTCAAATCTCAACTTTAATCCGTTGGCTGCGGTATGTCTTTGTTATATTATCCCTGCTAACTCCCGGCCTTTATGTCGCAATTACTACGTTCCATCAAGACCTGCTGCCGACCACCTTGCTGCTTTCTATTGCGGCTGCGCGCGAAGCGATTCCTTTTCCTGCTGTTGTAGAAGCATTGATCATGGAAATTACCTTTGAGGCGCTGCGAGAAGCCGGGATCCGATTGCCCAAAACCATCGGCTCTGCCGTGAGTATCCTTGGTGCTCTGGTAGTAGGGCAAGCGGCCGTTCAGGCTGGAATTGTCTCGGCACCCATGGTTATCGTCGTTTCCATTACGGGTATCGCATCCTTCACCATTCCAAAGTTTAATGGAGCGATAGCGATTCGAATGCTCCGCTTTCCCATTATTTTCGCTGCTGCATTTTTCGGTATATTCGGTATTTTTATCATGGTAATGTTCATCCTCGGACATATGGCGAACTTACGCTCCTTCGGCGTTCCCTACTTGTCACCAATCGGACCTCTGTCCTCAAGCGATATGAAGGATGTTCTGATCCGTGCGCCCTGGTGGAAAATGGAGAAACGTCCAACCTACATGCCATTGAAAGATTCTATACGCCAAGGCGATGATTTATCAAATGAGATCTCCGAGCTGGGGGGACAAACCGGACTGAATATCAAGCATACTAATGGTGGAGAGGAAGATGTCCATTGATGAAGCGTTGTGTTCTGAGTCTCTTGCTGCTGACACTCCTTCTTCCGCTAACCGGCTGTTGGGACCGCACAGAAATCAATGACATCGGCTTTGTGCTATCAACAGCGCTTGATATTGAGAAGGACGGCCAAGTCCGCTATTCCGTATTGCTCCCGCTTCCAGGCCAGATGGGGGGGCCTGGCGGAGGCGGAGGCGGCACTAGCGGAGATAAAAGCTACTATATCGATTCTGAGGTAGGACGCACCTATCGAGAGGCCCAGATGAAGCTGCAAAAGAGAATGTCGCGGCGTATGTATCTGGCACATCGAAGAACCATTCTAATTGGGGAGGAAATGGCTAAGCGGGGAATTCGAGATTTATTCGACGCTACTCCACGAAGTCCCGAAAACAGAATGTCGACATATATGCTGGTTACCAAAGGGACGGCTTATGAGATGCTGCAAGCTACCCCCCGCTTCGAAAGATTTCCTTCAGAAGCGATCCGTGAGCTTGCCAAGTACCGTGCTTTTGGGGACATGAATATGAAGGACATTGCATTAGGCTTAAGCTCTCAGGGTGGAGATCCGGTTGCCGTTTATGTAGCAGTCAAGGAATCGCAAAAAGGCGAAAAGACTTCAAAGGAGATTGAACTCAAAGGCTACGTTCAGTTTCGTGGAGATAAAATGATAGGAACATTTGAGAATGAAACTGCACAAGGATTCTCCTGGCTTCATAATAGTAACACCATCGAAAGCGTCACCTTGATGGTCGCCGAGGAGCATCTGATGACTTTAAACGTTTATAATACCAAAACGAAAATCACCGTCAATATAAATAACGGGAACATAGAATACCTGATTAAAACCATGGCCAAAGCAAGGCTGTCGGAGGACCGTTCCTTTTATGACCTAAGTCAGATGAATAAAATGATTGAGGTTGAAAATACTCTATCCGCCTATATCAAAAAGAGCATGCAAGCTTTAATTGATAAATCAATAAAAACCAATACGGACCCCGCCCTCCTGGGGACCTATATATGGCGCGCTTACCCGGACCAATGGAAAAAAACCTTCAAGGAACAATGGCCGGATGCGATGAAGCACGCACATTTCAGCATTCAGGTAGAGAGCGATATCACTAACACAGGGTTGATCTACGAAAATGTAACCAAGGAGAGAATAGATGAATGAACAAGATATTTCTGGTCGCTTTTGGGTTTGTCTTATTGGTGAACCTGCTATTTGATTTAAAAAGACTGCGCAAGCAGCATAAATCAATCAAGGGGATGTACATAACCCTGTATACTCTGACCTGCATTACGTTTATTTCCATGCTTTTCGGGATAAAAATTCCAATGCCAACCCATTTCTTCATCAAACAAGTTTCACCCTGGGTTTTCTCTATCGTTCACCATTAAATCTGACAGAAGAGGCGGTGACAAAAATGGATCAGAAGCAAATTATCAATTATCGGCAATTTTCTTGGCTGACAGCTTCCTTATTGACCGGAGGTGGACTGGTAAGTATCCAGCAGGTGCTGCTAAGAGTTAACAGCATGGATGCATGGATGTCTTATACTCTTCCTACCTTCTATGTCATCGCGCTCTGCTATATATTTAGTCAGATGGTCCGACGATTTCCGGGGAAAAACCTGTTTGAAATCACGAAAATTGTGTTTGGGGGGATGATTGGAACTATAGTCAATCTCGTCTTGCTGCTGCATCTGTGGCTTATTCTTGTACGCGATCTTAGCTCAGTGGGCATGTTTGTAGGAATCACGCTGCTGCCAGAGACACCTGAAGAAATCATTATCATGCTGTTTACCTTACTGCTCCTGTATTATGGAAAAACTAGCGTGGAAGTACTGGCGAGAGTGAACGATCTGATGTTTCCTCTCTTTTTCCTTCTGATTTTATCGTCCTTGATGCTAACCAATGAAATAGATGGCTTTTTATTGCTGCCGACTATGGCTGGAACTATCAAAAATTTCTTAGCCTCAAATACACTAAGTCTGGGCTGGTACGGAGATATTTTCATCATGGGAGCCTTTCTTCACACGCTGTGGGAATCCAAGCAGGTTCACTCCGCTATGCGCCATGGTGTGTTTCTAGCTTCTTTGCTGCTGATAACATTTTTAGTGCTGGAGGTGCTTGTACTTGGACCGAACATGGCAGGCAACTTTCTCTACCCGAACTATAATCTAGTGCAGCAAATCCATATAACCGACTTTTTGGATCGCATGGATTTGATCATCTTAAGCATATGGTTTCCGGTGACGGCTTGTGAGGTTATTCTGATCTACCTCGCATTTATTACAGGCATAGCCAGCTTGGTCAAACAGCGGGACTACAGCTCTATTAACACACCGGTTGTGCTCTTACTTCTGCTGACAACACTTCTTTCCTTTAAAGGCACCTCCGAGGTGTTCAGCTTTGGGAACTACAGCTCGCCAATTATTGTACTTAGCTACCAGCCTGTGTTATTTCTGCTGCTGTGGTTATTTGCCTTCCGGCATCCGGTTAAATCACAATTAAATTCTCCGATGCAGGACAGTCCCCAACAGAAGGACCAAAGCCAGCTCTCAGAAACAGACGGAAAAAGCGGTACGCCGGATCGTACGGAAACTCCAGAAAAGTCGCAGTCCAGATCAAAAAGAAAACGAACATCAAATGGTCAGCCCAATCCAGCTCCAGCCGTATTTCATCCCTTCACACTTCGAACTTGGCAGCTTTCCAGCAACCTTCTTTTACTCATAAGTTTAGTAAGTGTATGTGTAGGATTGTGGATGAGCAAGCACCACTCCAGCATCGGTGTCATTTGTGGCTTTACCTACGGCTTTTGCACAATTGTGGTTGTATTGAGCTCATATATGGAGCTATTTACAGCCAAGCAGCATAGAAAAGGCTGACATAGCCTTGCAGCAGACAAGGTTTTGGATGCGGGAGCAAGGCCAACTAATTAACCGGCTTAGATCTGCTCAATGCTGATCAAATGGTTATAAGGAATTAATATTACAAGCTCTTCCTCTTCGTCTTGACGGGTAACGATGACTTCGGCAAAATCGACTCCCGCCTTAACCAGCACTGCCGAAAAGCTGCCCATATACGTCGTACGCAAGCTAACCTTTGTGCCTCTAGTCCTGCGAGGGACGCCAAGCAGAACAATTTCCTGCAAGGTGTGAGGTACAAAAAATTGTCCACTGACTCGTATAAACCGTTTACCGACCTTTTGCAGCACACCCGGCTCACTTGCAAAGCCCACTGCCTGCAGAGCCACTTCAGATTTCAAATGAAGGGCAAGGCGCTCCATCAAATTGATACGGCTCGTTTTAAAAGACAAGCGAACCCCTCCTCACGGCGTAGCTTTCATTATCTTCACTATATGCCAGGGCCATTCGCAACATACCGAAAGGAGTTATCATGAGATTGAAGTGGTTACAAAACAAGCTGACATTCGTCATTATTCCTGAGGCGAATGGAAGCGTCATGCGTGTGAAGATGTCCCGGGGGGAGCTATACTTGGCCCTCTTAGGTATCATTGCGCTGCTGGGAACAGCCTCGTATTTATACGGTGTCTATTTCCATTCCTCAGCAGCCGCGCAGCTAACCGAAGCGAGAGTGAATGATCAGACCAACCGGTTGGAGCAGGATTTAACGAATAAAAACAAGACAATCGATCATCTGCAAAACGAAGTGTTTCAACTGTCACAGCAGGCTGCTGAGGTGCGGAGCCAGATGGAGCAAATGAAACAGCTGGAGCACGAGCTGAAGAAGCTGACCTCGATGAAGGAAACTCAGTCAGGCTCTGGCTCAGAGACTGCCTCAGAAGTAAAGATACAGGCGGCTGGCGGTATGGGCGGGCCGGCTCATCTTGTTACAACGCAGCAAATGAATACGCTGTTTCACACGACCCATGCCAGCTACATAGCTTTGAAGCAGGAAATCGCCGAGCTTCAGGAGCACTGGACTCAATCCAAGCAATCGATGCTGGCCAAGCAGGATCAGCTGCTGCGAATTCCAAGCCTTTGGCCGACGCATACGAAGACCATCACATCGGCCTTCGGTTATCGCAAGGATCCATTCACCGATAAGCTAAGCTTCCACCGAGGCATCGACATCGCCGGTAAAATGAATGATCCTGTATATGCCTCCGCCAAAGGAACTGCTATAACGGCTGGCTACGATAAATTTCACGGCCACAATATCGTGATTGATCACGGCAATGGAGTGCATACCTGGTACATGCATCTCAATGGCATACTCGTTAAACGCGGGGATCGGATCGAACGGGGCCAGCAAATAGGCAAGCTTGGAACATCAGGCCGAAGCACCGGGCCTCATCTGCATTATGAAATTGTGCATAACGGGAAAAGCACCGATCCCAAGCCTTACTTACCCAATCGGTAGAGTCAACCCTAAATCATAACCGGTGAAGCTTAAACCACATCCAAAGGAGTTCAACCATGTATATGATGAGATTAACCGGCAAGCCCAAGATTCAGCGCCGCTATGCGGCAACCGACACGCTGTTCGGTGAAAAAACATTGTTTGAAGGCAACTGCACCTCTGAGGCCGACATGCGAATTGAAGGGGAGGTAACAGGTGATCTACATACCACCGGAGAGGTCGTTATCGGGGAGAAAGGCTTTGTCCGCTCCACAGTGACAGCCCGGGACGTGATCATTGCCGGACGAATGGAAGGTGTTGTCAAAGCCGACGGCATTGTAAGAATTACAGCTACAGGAAGACTGATTGGCACGGTGCACGCGGGCTCGCTTATTATCGAGAAGGGCGCTCTATTTCAGGGGACCAGCCAAATGGCCGTGATGTCGGGTGATAGGATTTCCCCTTGTACCATGGTATAATTATTGAAAAAAAGTTGGAGTGCTCCTATGATAAAACAAACGATTTTATTCGATCTGGATGATACATTAATCCATTGCAACAAATACTTCGATATTGTCGTTGATCAATTTGCGGATCAGATGGAAATGTGGTTTCACACTTACCATATACCGGTTGAAGAGATTAAGAAGAAACAGTCGCAGATTGACCTGGACCGTGTGCTGCAAAGCGGCTTTGCTCCGGATCATTTTCCTGAATCATTCGTTGAAACCTATGATTATTTCTCCGATTTAACCGGAAGAATCAAAGATACGGACGAAATCGAACGGCTGATGGAGCTTGGGAGAGGTGTTTACGGACATAGCATCGAGCCTTACCCTTTTATGCTGGAAACTTTAAACGAGCTGCAGGCCGATGGACATGTGTTGCATTTGTATACAGGAGGAGACCCCATCATCCAAATGCGCAAGGTTACCGAGGCAGGTCTATTGCCATTTTTCGCCGGCCGTATTCACGTGGCCCGACATAAAACCGTTGATTTTCTTGAAGCGCTTATCGTGGAACAAGGATTAGACCGGAAATCAACCTGGATGATAGGCAACTCATTGCGTACCGATGTAACGCCCGCTTTAAAAACAGGCATTCATTCCATCTTCATGCCAGCTATTCAGGAATGGTCTTTCAATAACGTGGAAGTAGATGCGGAGCCCCAGGGCGCTTACCTTACCTTGACGACACTCAAAGATATTCCCGACGCGATACGTCGTTACTTCTCAGGTGCTACTGTATAAGTAAATGTCGTGTCGTACCTGACTCCTTCAAGTCTGCTGGAGTCAGGAAGTCCGGCGTAACAAGCATAAGATACTGATTAAATCCGCTCCATGCCTCGGATGATCGACCTCAATCCCTTCTCTTACCTCCAGCTCAATCGGTCTGCTTCTGCAGTGCTTTAGCCGCTCTCCACTCGGATACGTTGAACGAAAGCCAGGAAGTTTCCAGCTTAAGCGGCAATCGGTCCTTGATGGTTTGCAGAGCATCCTTCGTCCCCTCTACTTCGGGATGCTTGCTTTGCAAACTTATCAAATAAGGCACTACCTCGAAGCTCAATGATCCCAAGTATCCCGTATCTATTTTACCCGTCGTTTCATAGCGCTTTATATTACTGGAAGCAATGATTCCATCCACTTGGATATAATTCAACAGTACATAAGATGCCATTCCTGCGATTAGGTAAGGCTTCATTAATTGGAAATGGTCCTTTTTTACTTTGATCAGCGCAATAGCAAATAATAGCAGCAGAAATATCATAACGGCGTGGACTAGCACTCTTGATATTGTGAAGCCGTAGGCTTCCTCATACATCGACAAACGGAAATAGGCAGAGCACAGCATAACGGCCGTACAGCCAATAAGCATCGCTAACAGCACCCGCAAAAAGCGATCCATCGAGGGAACCGAGCGGTCTACCCCATGCAGAGTTACCATCAGCAGCGTAAAGTTAATTACAGTGACTACTACAAGCTCTGCGAATCCGCGGCGGGCATATTCGGCATAGGTCACCCCATCAGGCAACAAGGCGGAGCCTCCGGCGAAAAAATACGAAAACTGCACGACGGCGAATAGTACGTAAACTGCATTCATTATTAATAATATCGTGGCTGTAATGGTAGCATCGAAACGCATTGGTTTATTCGCCACCAGCGGATACTCGTCGGGATTTGCAGATTTGATGGAATCCCTTCCCCATTCACCTTCCACTCTCATTGGTTGCTTGATTTCTTTAGGATGGAGCAGCCCATAAATATAGGCGAATAAGGCTATGCTCACTATGACGATCCAGCCTGTTCTGAACATGAATGTCATGATTTCAAACTGCTTCAGCAGCTCCGGCAGCTTGCTCAGCATACGGTCGAACATCGTATCCGCCGATGCTAGCAGCGAGACAACCAGCAGCAGAAGCGGTAATGAAATAGCTATCCCCGCCGAAATTTTCCATATTTGTTGAGAACGGCTTGCGTTAATTTTGCCCGCCAGTGACCTAATGGCTACTTTCACTGGCATCGGCACGTAGCTGAGCGTATGTAGGAACAGCTGCTCCAATACCGCCTGGATAATCCCCCTCTCATACCAGTGAACAGCCCCCTTACGCATAACCCATGTGGTGTGAATCACGATCAGACCGGGAATTACCAATGCATTCAAAAAAGCAAACAGGCTGTTAGTAAAAGCCGTGTAGGTTAATGACAGTAGAACAATCGGCACAACCATCAACAAGGAGGCATCGAAACGAAGCTCGCAGCGTTCCTTCACCGCCCAATAAAAGTAAATATAAAACACAAACATAAACAGGGGATAAGATATTCCCCAGGCTTTTTCATAGAACATCATGTGATGCAGACAGCCGCATAGTAACGCTCCCAGCAGCAACAGCTTATCCTGCTTGATCGCAGAATCATGGATAATCATAATAGATGCTTACCTCCAATGTAAGATCGATTTAGTGAAACCACTGTTCGGCCAGAAGATGAAGCCGCTCACGAGCACACCGTATATAAGGCCCTGCGTACATACGAAGCTCCATACTTTCCTCCAATGAAAGCGCGGAAGGCTCAGCAAGCCTTATCACATACAGCGACAACTGTAATAAACGTCGGTTGGCTTGCGGGTCTCGTTCTATGGAAGCAAGGACGATCTCCTCCTCCGAGGCTAGCAGCCAATCCTTGGCAGTCGTTATCTCTAATTGAGCCATTGAGAAATTAGCAGGGGGAAACATCATCTCAAGCTGCAAACTAGCATAAAAAATGACCATTTGCGCTACAGTCGCCGCATCTTCCTCATCGATAGACCTCTCGGATTCATTCACAAATTGATCAGCCCAATGCAGCTGTAGCGGGCAAGCTTCCGGTTTAATCGGATATCCCTTCATATTCGCTCCTTCCTGTCGTGTCGCAGCACGCAAGCATCTCGTAGGTTAGGTTCGAATCTTATTGTAGACGATAAAACAGGAATAAAAGGCGCAAGTTTGTAAATGGAAATTTCCTGTTTTTCATTCCAGAAAACGGTTATGCTTATGAAAGTGAGGTGAGCCTATGAAATTAGCGAGTCACTATATAAGGTTGAGGGAAAAGCTGCCGCATGTCGGAGAGCGCCAGGAATATGAATTGATGCTGGATGATATGGCTGCAATCCTGGATTGTACCCATCGTAATGTAGCTATGATCTTAAATAAGATGGACAAGCAGGGCTGGCTGCAGTGGCTGCCCAAACGAGGACGGGGCAATAAATCAACCGTTGTGTTTCTTACTCCTGCAGAGGACGTGATCCTGCTGCTGGCGAAGGAACTGGTAGAGCGGAAGGATCTTCGCGGGGCTTTGGAGCAAATGAATGTTTCATCTATACCTGAAACTTTGAAGGAAAATTTCCACAGCTGGCTGAACGGCTATTTTGGATACAGCAGCGAGCTGCGTGACAGCAAGCGTTTCGACACGCTGCGCTTCCCGCTGACCCAGCCTATTCTGACGCTTGACCCCGCGTTTACGAATTTTTCAGCGGAAAGCCATCTTGTTAACCAATTGTTTGACAGTCTGGTCCGGTATAATCGGCTCACGCAGACGGTAGAACCCCATCTTGCTCATGCGTGGGAAGCTGATGCCACGAGAAAATCATGGACTTTTTATTTGCGGAAAGGTGTCTTATTCCATCACGGCAAAGAATTGTCGGCTGAAGATATCCGCTTCACGCTGGAGAGACTTAAGCAATCTTCCGCACGATCCTTGTACCGTTGGGTATACAAGCAGATAGAGCAGATTGACATCAGCGATCCGCTGACCTTAACCGTGCATTTATCGGAACCGAACGAACTGTTTACACAGTTTATGAGCACGAACCGCGCTTCCATCATCCCTATAGACGCCTACACGCAAGGAGGTGAGGAGGCATTCGCCCAAGCTCCTGTCGGAACCGGTCCATTCAAGCTGACCTATCATGATGCATCCATGTGTGTGCTTGATGCTTTCCCGGCTTACTTCCAGGGAAGAGCTCACCTCGATCGCGTGGAATTATGGCATGTGCCCGATATGCAGGAGCAAGATCGGTTTCGCACGCTGGAAAGCTTCCAAATCATCCACAATTACCGGATGCCGGGCGAAGCTGAAAGCGCTTGGCAGCAAGTACAGCAGCAGGGCTCAACCTGCAAATTTGTAACGGTCAATTTGCGGAAGCAAGGGCCGCTGAAGGATCCGGCTGTTCGTGAGGCCATCTGCGGGGCTATCGAGCAGCGGAAAATGCTGGAGCTGCTTGACGGCGATGCCGTTTATGCAGCGGACAGCTTCATCCGGCACACGGCTGTTCAGCCTCCGGTGCTGGAGCCCGCGCGCTTGCGCGAACGGATCAAGCAATCCGGCTATGCCGGTGAGCGGTTGGTCCTGTGCACGATTCCGCATTATGAGCGGGATGCTCTGCTGGTGCAGACCATGCTGCGCGAGGCGGGTGTAGCCGTTGAGGTTATCCTCCTTCCCATGGAGGAATTTAAGGGGGATCGGCGGCTGGAAGCCGATTTATTGTTATTCTCCTTCATGCTCGACAATGACATCGAGCTGCGGCTCATCGATCTGTTCAAAAGCATGCAGCATCATCTGGAGCCAAGCTGCAAATCAGCTGTTGAACAGTTCATTGCAGCTGCGCTGCGGGAGCCGCACCGCGACGGCCGGGCCGGCTTGCTGCAAAGCATAGAAAGGCGGCTCGGCGATGAGCATGTGCTGCGATATTTATATTTTAAAAGGCTAAAAACGACCTACCATGCCTCAGTCAAAGGCATTTCTATGGACTCACTCGACTGGGTGCAGTTCAAAAACATCTGGTTCAAGCCATATTCGGAGCCTTTCGTGAATAGAGTATACAATCACTCATCCCGAAAGGAATGATTTCATGGCAAGGAAAACTCACCCTTTATTGTACCGAGACGAGAAGTATGGGTTTACATTAACCTTTCCGCGTTGGTGGAAACCCTACACCGTTATTAAGAAGCAAAAGTACGACAAGGACACCGAATACGAGCTGCATTTTCGATTCAAATATAAGGGAAAAACTTACGATGATATTTTTGCCTTGCTCGTATACAAGATGACGCGAAAGGAATGGGTCAAGCAAGGCTATGAGGACTCCCCCTTAAGCTTCCTTGCCGAGTCAGATGGGCATGTATTCGCATACATAACCCCCGAAGAGCTTCCTGAAGCATTTGTCGATCCTAAAACCGGCGATTATAATTACAAAAAGTATGGAAATGCGATACGATTGTTGAAACGAATGGTCAATCAGGACGTACCGCGCATCGTTAAAACACTGCATTTTTCAAACACTCCATCGACGATTCGTTCCGTTCCCCTTCGCTCGAAGAAGGTTTGGCCATCAGGCTGTTGATAAAATGAAAAGTCGTTCTCGCAGCATTAGCGAGGACGACTTTTTTATAAACACAAGAAAGACTTAGCGCTTTATAAGCTAAATAGATCTAGAATAAAAAGTGGACACCTCATAAGAGAATGCAGATAATTAAATTACAAAGAGGAAGAGGTGTCCGGTGTGGGAGAGATGAGACAGAGGTTCAG
>NZ_JBHTGY010000044.1:0-15306 GCF_042676305.1 Paenibacillus sp. GCM10027630
GTGAAGAACGTCGGAAAGCCGTATGAGGGAAAACCTCACGTACGGTTTGATGAGGAGGGGCTGGATGCCCAGCCCTTCACTCTACTATTTTCTCGTCCTTGGCTGCCGCTGTTTCTTTTATTAGGGTCAGTCTAAAACTTATTTTTAAGAAGCTGATGATTTTTTAATTCAAACACGTTGTTATCAACGACTCTAGTCTAAGACTTTATTTTCACAGAACACTAACAATCGCAGAGAGAGGTCGATCAAGCCGTTTGTCATTGGAAGAAAAAACTGGCTGTTTGCTAACACGCCAAGAGGCGCGAGAGAAATTGACGCAGCTCGAGGATCCCCGTGATCCGAAGTCGTCGTCGATGACAAAGAGCAAACCTGGACTCCTGAGTGGATGAGTGCTGAACGGCGCAGGCGACACATGAATTGAAGAGTCATTGGAAAGCCTTATTGAGCAATAGCGAACTGGCGGGAAATATTCCGGTATACGGTTGGAGACATTCCTTTCTTAGCCGTAAATTGTTTGATGAAGTAAGTGTCGTACTCAAACCCGGTGGCACGCGCAATTTCGTTCAAATTCATACCTGTATGGGTGAGGAGATCTCCCGCAACTTTCAAGCGGTGCGACAGTAAATATCTCATTGCTGTACACCCGCATCTTTCCTGAAACATTTTATTAAGCGACACACGATTCAAGTGTGCACATTTAGTTAAATCTTCCAAGGCGATTTTATTAGCATAATTGGTGTGTATATATTCCAGCACTAAATCAACAGGGGATTGTTCGCTTTGGCGGTTCAAATCCTCAAGCAGGCCCAATATCTGGATGAGATATTTTTTGATTCTGCACGCCCAGTTTGCATCGCTTTGCGCATACACTTCAGTCCCAAGCACAAAAAACCACTCAAATAATTGCGGAAAGGCTTTCTCAGAAACAAAAGGTACACCGGTGCGTGTTTGATTGCCCTGAAAAAGCGAAAGCCCTGTTTGTATTTTCAGATGGCTAGGAAAGTAGTCTTTCGTTTCAGAATTCGGTACGGTAACAAGAAAATCGGGATGATAACTGAATGATTGCGCAGAGACGTTATGCCTTTCAAGTATTTGTATCGTAACATCTTCGGATAAACAGAGAACGCCGGGGGCTGAAATCGCTATCGGTCGGTCGTTGAGTACTACGTTGATGCTGCCTGATGTAATCAAGATTAAAGTAAGCCGATCCGGATAGGGAAGAGAGTTCAAGTCCTCGACGGCAACAAATTCAATCTTTACCATTCTGTCTTTGTGGCGGTCAACTTGTGGCATGGTCCTCTCCTGACAAATAGTATAGTCAATTGCTTCACTTATAACAGTGTACCATAAAGATTCGAGGACTATACTATTAACTAAGACAAAGAAAGGTGGTAATTACTATGGCAATCAACATTGCGATAAATGGTTTCGGCAGAATTGGCAGGCTTGCCTTTCGGCAGCTTTTTGATGCAGAAGGTTATCAGATTGTCGCTATCAATGATCTAACAAGTCCGAAGATGCTTGCGCATTTGCTAAAGCACGACACAACGCAGCGACGTTATGATGAAAAGATTGATTACAGTGATAACAGCTTAACCGTAAACGGCGTGGATATTCCGATTTATGCCGAAAGAGATCCCGGCAAACTCCCGTGGAAAGAATTGCAAGTTGATGTAGTCCTGGAGTGTACAGGCTTTTTCGCCTCAAAAAAAGCATCTACAGCCCATATTGAGGCAGGTGCAAAAAAAGTAGTCATCTCAACCGTTGCCGGGAAAGATATTCCAACTATTGTATATGGTGTTAATGAACACACGTTAACTAAAGAAGATACTATTGTTTCGGCCGCATCTTGCACCACGAACTGCCTAGCTCCAATGGTCTATTACTTGAACGAGCTTGCGCCGATTAAAAAAGGTTTTATGACGACGATACACGCTTACACAAACGACCAGAATACCCTTGATGGCCCTCACGCCAAAGGTGACTTGCGCCGGGCGCGCTCTGCAGCCGGCAACATCATCCCAACGTCAACCGGGGCAGCAAAAGCAATAGGACTCGTAATCCCTTCCTTTGATGGCAAACTGGATGGTATATCCCAAAGAGTGCCGGTCATGGCCGGCTCCCTAACAGAATTGACAGTAGTCGTGGGCGGTTCTGTAACTGCGGTGCAGGTCAACGAGAAGATGGAGCAGTCCCAGTCGGAGCAATACGGATATACAGAGGATGAGCTTGTCTCGTCCGATATTATCGGTATGACTTACGGCAGCTTATTCGACGCTACGCAAACAAACGTAACGGAAATTGGAACAGATACCCTGGTGAAAATAGCGGCATGGTATGATAACGAAAACTCCTTTACCAGCCAAATGATTCGCACCGCCAAATATCTCGCAGAATTGTGAAAGTAAGCGAACTATAAATGACGCACACGCAGATTCGCGAACCCACTTAGTAAAACGTGCCCATGGAATGAGAAAATCCGGAAACAGCGAAACAGTCGTACCACAGTTTGGGCACAACCATCGGTAAATCGGGATAAGGATATGTTCACATTTACTTGCAACCCAGCGGAAATAACGGCCATGCTTATGAAGCTTACGATTGCAATCCTTGCAGCAAAGCTTTACATCGGGGCCTTGATCCTTGTATAGACGTAAGTAAGCCTTGCAAAATCGCATTATTGAAAGGATGATGTCTCGTGAATTTCGCTTCTGTACGCATCATTACTGACGATTTGGATCGACTCGTCGTGTTCTATGAGAAAGTCACATGTGTTTCGGTGAAGCGCCCAGCGCCTGTCTTCGCTGAGTTCGTTCTGCCATCGTGTACCCTGGCGATAGGCCACTCCCAGACGGTGCAACTGTTCGGCGCTGGTTCCGCGCGCGGCCGATAACCACACCGTCATTATCGAGTTTCGCGTCCACGACGTCAATGCCGAGCGCCGGTCGCTGGGCGTGCCGTCTGCCAGCGGTGACGTGGTCGTGGATCGCTCCGCGGACGGATCGGAGTGCCGGATCGTGTTCGCCAGCCTACCGCCGGAGGAAACCGATAACCTGATCCGCCGGGAGCTGGATGCCGCCGTCTCCGGCGGCTATAGCCTGGAGTGGAAGTACTACGGTCACGATACGCCAATCGACCTGCCCGAGCGGCTCGTCGCCGCCGGGTTCGAGGCCGAGGATGAGGAGGAAGTGTTGGTCCTGCCATTGGACGAGGCATCGCTGGCTGCCTTCGGTGACGGCGGNCTACTTCCGGTCCGGAGGGCCCTACGCCGAACTAGCCGGGGGTCGCACCAAGACCACACACCGGAGACTGGGACTGTTCACCGCGCTGGTTGCCTCGCGGTTGCAGGAAGCCCGTGATCGCGGCCGGACGCACGCCTTCGTCGACGCGCTGCCGACCTCCGC
The DNA here is from genome assembly GCF_042676305.1 of Paenibacillus sp. GCM10027630. Lineage (NCBI taxonomy): Bacteria > Bacillati > Bacillota > Bacilli > Caryophanales > Paenibacillaceae > Paenibacillus > Paenibacillus sp. GCM10027630. The sequence continues at coordinate 3,405 of NZ_JBHTGY010000044.1, forward strand.
GCCGATCCTGCGCAAGCAGGGCTTCCAGTTCGTAACTCGGACGCAGCCGTTCGTGTTGGAGCAACTGCGGTGAGCGCCGACGCTGATTGGGCAGAAAAGAGCAAGATGAAGATAACAAATACATCTTTTTTAGATGGATATAAGATGTGAATGGAGACCTTTTGAGGGACGGAACACGTTACTTCCATAAAGTAGAAGTTCTATCCAAAGAAACCGTTGACACGGGGAACATTTATTCTCTAAAGTTTTCGGCTAAAGTCAAAAAACGCGCCTGAACCATGGTGGTTTTGCGCGTTTTGTCGGGACGAATACGGTGTCAGGACGGAATATTCATAGCGGTCTGAATATTTTTCAGATCGAGCTGAATTTGGTCTGGAATATGGTAGGGATGGTATAGGCCCCGCTGCATCATGTAGTTTATTATCTTTTCATGGGAGTCTATAGCTTCGTCGAGCTGTTTCATCAAAATTTGCTTGATTTCGGGGGTGGCACATTCGGTTACGGCCATGGCGTAGTTTCTGACTCCGCTCTTGGCGTTCATCAAAAAATCCATTGCGATTACGTCGTCGGTCAGCGTATGAAGCCCTGTCAAGTGTTCTAGTATTGTGTTCATGTTTTATCTCCTATAGGGTCACTTTAGACAGCACTCCACCGAGCTCCTGAAGTTGCTGCTGTGATAATTGCACGTCTTGCTGCAAAATTTGTATGAGCTCCGGGTCGGTTACCAGAGCTTGCATGGTTTTGGATTTGGTCATGCAAACGGTCTTGAACGCAGCCATTTCATGAACCTCCAGCATCTCATGCAAGGCGTAATTGGAATTCATTTGGATTTTCCCCCCATTTATTCATCTATATTCAAGGCTTTAAGACGACTTTGATGCAATCGTCCGTTTTCGTATCGAACACTTCATAGCCGCGCTTGGCCTCGCTGAGCGGAATGACGTGCGTAACAATGTCTCCAGGGTCCACTTTCCCCGACGTAACCAACTCGTACATATACGGCATATAATGAATGACCGGAGCTTGTCCGGAACGGATATTCACGTTGCGCTGCATGATGTCGCCGAGCGGGAATCCGTTATAGCGTCCGCCGTATACCCCAGTGACTTGGATGGTCCCGCCTTTGCGGACAGCCTGAGACGCAATGATAAATGCGCTCATGGTGCCGCCTTGCAGTTTCAAACCGCTGGCTAGAAATTCGAGATCGCTCATCTTGCCGTCCATTCCTACCGCATCAATCACGACATCGGCGCCGCCTTTGGTCATTTCCTTGAGATTGTTGCCGATATTCTTATCCTGTTCGAAGTTTACGATTTCCACATTGTTCGTTCGCTTCGCATGCTGTAAGCGGTAATCGACATAGTCGACGGCGATGACCCGCTTTGCTCCTTTCAGCCAGCAGAATTTCTGGGCCAGAAGTCCGACCGGACCGCAGCCGAGCACGATGACCGTATCTCCATTCTTGACGCCGGCGTTATCTACGCTCCAGAATGCCGTCGTCATTGCATCGGCGATCAAGCTTAGCTTTTCGTCCGGTTGTTCGCAGTTTTCGGGAATCTTGAAGTAGGTAAAATTTGCAAACGGAACTCGTAAATACTCGGCTTGCCCGCCAGGGTATCCGCCGGTCGTTCCGGAGTAGCCGAAATATGCCCCCATATCCCCGTGTTCGTTTGACTTGTCACATTGGCTTTCCAGCTGATTTTTGCAAAAAAAGCATTCTCCGCATGCGATGTTGAACGGGATGATCACACGGTCGCCTTTCTTTACCTTTGTCACGCCGGGGCCAACTTCTTCTACGATCCCCATCGGTTCATGCCCGATGACATAATTCTCCTGAAGGTTAGGGATCATCCCGTGAATAAGGTGAAGGTCAGAACCACAAATGGCGGTACTGGTGATCTTTACGATCATATCGTACGGTTTCTCAATCTTCGGATCCGGTACCTCTTTCATGAGCTTTTGCTCTTGGAACAAGAAAATAGATGGTGGTTATAGACACAAACCAGACTAGCAGCAATAAATTTCGTTCCATGTCCATGGCCATAGCTTGTACAAGGAAGGAGGCTCCTATGTATAGTGTACTTCTTTTTATTCATACTCTCGTGGGAGGTGATACTTAGGCAAAAACACAACACCGTTTACTCGTTGTCCGTCATAGACACGAACTTACGGGGTCCCTTAAAAATTTTTATTATCCAGGCACTTGAACCACATTCAGTCATATAAAGGTGATAGCAGTTCGAATCTGTTGAGGAGGATTTTATACAAATGATGTTACCGAGTGAAAAGTATTTCGGTAAGTTTGAAGCGGTTTTTTTATTTTACGGGGCGATGCCTACAGGCGTTACTGTTTCTGAAACTGGGCGCATTTTTATTTGCTTTCCAAGATGGGGAGACGATGTTAAATTTACGGTGGCTGAAATCGTCCGCGGTACATTACAGCCTTATCCTAGTTTAGACGCTAATTTGGTAAGCCAATCGAATATCACAACGTCCTTCATTAGTGTCCAAAGTGTCGTTGCTGATGGAAAGGGAACGCTTTGGGTACTGGATACGGGGGCTCCTAATTTCTCAGAACCCATCAAAGGGGGGGCGAAGTTAGTCGCTGTAGATTTAAATACAAATACCATAAGAAGCGTATTTACATTTACAGAGGATGTTGTTCTGCCAACCACTTATCTGAATGATGTCCGATTTGATTTTCGTGTTGGTAAAGCAGGTTATGCTTATATAACGGATTCGTCTTCCCGAGGACCGGGTGCCATTATTGTCGTTGATTTAGAAACGGGTTATGCCTGGAGACGGTTAAACGGGGCAAATTCAATTTCGCCCGATCTCTTTCTTTTACCGAAAGTCGAAGGTAAAATCCTGATGAATCGAAACAAAGATGGATCTACTTCACCCTTTAGATTGGCCTCTGATGGTATAGCGATTTCCCCGGACGGCAAGATTTTGTATTTTTGTCCTCTCTCCAGTCGACATCTGTACTCGATTTCAACGGAAGTCCTAAGAGACCGAACGATACCGGATATGAATTTACAGGATCACGTGAAGTATTGGGGAGAAAAAGGTGCTTCAGATGGAATGATCACCGGTGCAAAAGGAACCCTTTATGCTGGAGATTACGAAAACAACAGTATTCGAAAGATATTGCCGAATGGCATCATGGAAACGATCGCACATGATCCGAGAATTTTATGGCCGGATACTTTTTCGATTGGTCCAGATCAATACTTATATTTCATCGTGAACCAATTACATCGGCAGGCAAGATTTCATTATGGAAATGACCTGCGGCAGAAGCCTTATAGTTTACTCCGTATGAAAATAGACGAACCACCTGCTCCTACCTTTTAATAAATATTTCACTTTACAAAGTTGCCTCTATTTGCATAGAAAATGTATTTTATGACTTTATGGTTATTAAGAATTTGGAGGCTGCCGAGCGGCAGTCTAAGACCTTATTTTCCAAGTCTTGGTCCATCGCTGTTTTGTTTTTATGACATTCTGTGAAGTAATATCACTGTGTATCAATGCGGGACGAATCATTTCCTTCACAAAAAGGTCTGCAATCTCCGGGCTCATTAATTCGGTCCAGGACCGATCAGAAAACTGGTTACAGGATTCTCCAAACCTTTTATACCATCTGCGGGTCCATTTATTCGTATCGGGTTAAAATGTATGCGAAAGTACAGAGAACTTGGTGACTTTGGATTACTGGATCAGAGAGGCCGAAGAGAGTAGTACCTGGACCATTCCGCTAGCATGTTTGGGCTTGCCCACCTCGGTACGCAGCTTGACGATTACAGCAAGCATTTGGCTGCCTATCTGGGCAGCAGCGGCTATGAGACCGCGCTCTGCGGCATTCAGCATGAAGCATCGGACGCGGCGATGATCGGTTACGACCGTATTCTCGGAAACCCCAAATACGATATGAGCGTATTTGACTTCAATTCAGTAGACTGGGACCTTGAGAATGCACGGGCGGCCGCAGATTATATCAGGCAGGAGCACAAGAAGCCGTTTTTCCTGTCAGTGGGATTATTTAATACGCATCTGAATTTTCCAAAGGCTGACCCCGAATTGAATCCAGACTACGTTGACGTACCTTCCCAATTTTACGACAACGCCGAAAACCGCAGGTTGTGGGCCGCTTATTTGACATCGACGCGGACAGCGGACGATTGCGGACGATTGCGCGGGCATCGTACTGGATGCACTCAAGGAGTCGGAGGCTTGGGACGATACGCTGTTTATTTATACGACGGATCACGGGCTTCCTTTTCCTGGTATGAAGTGTAGCCTTTTTGACTCTGGCATGGGAGTCTCTCTGATCGTGCGTACTCCCCAAACCGACCGGCGAGGGTAAGCGGTTGACGCGCTTATTTCGCATCTCGATCTGTTTCCGACCATTTGCGACCTGGCCGGATTGCAGTTGCCGTCTTGGCAGCAGGGGCATTCCTTGCTACCGCTGCTGCAGAGAAAGGCGGAATCAGTCCGGGATGCCGTGTTTGCGGAAATTAACCATCATGTGGAACACGAGCCGATGCGGGCGATCCGCACTGAGCGGTACAAGTATATCCGCAATTTCGGCCTTACCAAGTATCTGCTACCCAATCTTGATACTAGTGAAATCCGCTCTTTCCTTGTTGGGAACGGATTCCTTGACTCTGAGAAACCGCAGGAAATGCTGTTTGACTTATACCTTGATCCCGTAGAAAGGGTTAATCTGGCTCAAGGAGAGCAGTATAGCGAAGTAAAGGTGGCATTGGAGAAAGAGTTAATCGAAATGGATGCATGCCACCCGCGACCCTTTGGCAGAAGGAGATGTGCCGCTTCACAGGTGAAGTTGGCATAAAAATGGCTGTATCATCTGCTTTTTTATCACATAGTACGCCCTGCATGGGCGTCATCTCTAAGATGAGGCGTAACTTATGTATGGTCAGGGCAGGCTTCCCTCCCACAGCTGTATCGGTAAATCGTACTGAGACGTCGGAGTCTTCAGCATCGGCATCCTCGATGCAAGCTCGAACGGTTGTACCGAGGGATAAAGTCGAGGTTCAGCCGCCAGACGATGGCGCGATACAAGCCAAGATGGGCATTGTCCCGCCTCTTCTTTTGTTGCAAAAAATGGAGCGAAAAGCATAGACAATGTTGAGGGTGCCCAACTAATGAAAAGCAGTTGGTGCATCCTCTTATTTTTTATTTATCTAATAATTCCCACAGTGAACACCCAAAAGGCGTACATTTTAAAGCTTGGGAGGGGGGTTGACGAAATAAGTAAATTAGATTATATTATGCACATACCCATACGGGTATAGGTAATTATAATTTGAAAGGACGTATATTATGACCATATTGAATGTCACTGATCAAAATATTAATGAAGTTGTAATTGGCCTAGCCAAGATGGTTATCGATTATTATTATTCTGACTGGTGTGGACCTTGCCGTATGTTATCTCCCGTCTAAATGAACTTCATGCTGAGTTAGGAGATGAGATAACCATTGCTAAAGTGAATGTGGATCAGAATCCTAGTACATCACGAAACTATCAAGTGATGAGTAATGAGTATCCTTTAAACATGGTAAAGACGTGGGGATGTTCACACAGGTTTTAAATCCAAAGTACAATTAAATCTTTTAGTTAAAATTATCTTAAAATCATAACCAATTTTTTTTGCTTAATTTCATACCCCATAGGGTATGTATTATTCCGAAATAATACACTAGAAAGGAGTCGTTATGGATATTGCATGGATTGTAACCTTATTCGCAATCGGGCTTATTGGTTCTCTGATCTCCGGAATGGTCGGCATAGGTGGCTCCATTATTAAATATCCTATGCTACTGTATATACCACCGGCGCTGGGATTTGCAGCATTTACAGCGCAAGAAGTTTCTGCGATCAGCGCAGTACAAGTTTTCTTTGCCACATTAGCTGGAATGTTCGCTTTCCGCAAGGGAGGTTATATTAATAAAGCCTTGGTTCTTTCGATGGGTATCTCTATCGTCATCGGAAGCTTTATTGGAGGCTACGGATCACAATTCCTGCCGAATGAAGTCATCAATCTCGTCTACGCTATACTTGCACTTATTGCAGCAATTATGATGTTTCTTCCTAAAAAGGGGAACGAAGCAGCAGATTTTACGAAGCTGCAATTTAATAAGCCTTTGGCGGCCATACTGGCAACGGTAATAGGTGTGTTATCAGGAATCGTCGGAGCGGCAGGAGCTTTTATTACCGTTCCCGTGATGCTAGTCATTCTAAAAATCCCAACACGTGTTGCTATCGCATCATCTCTAGCCATTACCTTTATTTCATCGATTGGCTCCACAACCGGGAAGTTTATGGGCGGACATATGCTGGTCATTCCATCCATCGCCATGGTTGTGGCGAGTACCATTGCCTCCCCCATTGGCGCGGTGATCAGTAAGAAACTGAATACAAAGGTTCTTCAATGGATTTTGGCAGCACTAATCGTTGCTACCGTCATCAAAATCTGGCTTGATATTTTAACCTAAAGGAGGATTTACTATGAGTTCGCAAGTGAAGCTTCAATTGCCATTTGAAGTGGCCGAAAGACTGAAACAGGGTGAGAAGTTCGAGATACTGGATGTTAGGGAATCCCAAGAGTGGGAAGAAGGTCATATCCCAGAAGCCACCCATATACCATTAGGAGAGCTGGAAGAAAGACACATGGAGCTGAATAAGGAACAGGAAATGGTAGTAGTTTGCCGCAGTGGAAACCGAAGCGCGGGATGGCATGCGAATATCTTTCGGCGTTGGGATACAAAGTCATCAATATGCCTGGTGGAATGTCCGCATGGCAAGGAAATGTGAAGTACGGAATTTAACTTTTACTAGGCACAGGAGGGAAAATCGATATGAGTACATGGCAAGTAGATCGTACATTAGAGTGTGAAGGTCTGGCGTGTCCGCTGCCTGTGGTCCGTACCAAAAAGGCCATGGAGGAATTGAAAACCGGGGAAGTCTTAGAAGTACGTGCGACGGATAAAGGATCCTTTGCCGACCTACAAAGCTGGGCGAAACGTACCGGCCACCTATACATCGGGCTGAAGGAAGAAGGCGACGTATTAAGACACTTTATCCGTAAAGCGGATCCTTCTGAAGTCAAAGCTGAATCCAAGTTCCCTCACACCGTTTCGCTCGATGAAATCAAAAGCAAATTAGATCATGGCGAAAAAGTTAATATTTTGGATGTACGTGAACCGGCTGAGTTTGCATTCGGACGTCTGCCAGGGGCCATCTCCATTCCGACAGGGGAGCTGGAACAACGACTTCGAGAGCTGAACCCAAGCGAAGAGTATATGATCGTTTGCCGCACAGGTAACCGGAGTGATGCGGCTTGTCAAACCTTAGCTGAGAAAGGCTTTACCAAGTTGAAAAATGTTCTGCCCGGGATGACCGAATGGACAGGGGAAGTGGAAAAGGATTAATTAAAGAACACAATTAAAACGGAGGAATAAACAATGGCAAACAAACTCGCAATTATAGCTAGTAACGGTGGATTATTTGATGCATATAAAGTATTCAATATCGCAACAGCGGCGGCCGCGACAGATACAGAGGTAGCTATCTTCTTTACTTTCGAAGGCTTAAATCTGATCCACAAGCAAGCTTATCAGCAGCTTCCGATGCCTGCCGGCAAAGAGCATTTTGAGCAGGGCTTTAAAGCGGCCAACGTCCCACCCATTCCTGAACTAGTGGGGATGGCGCAGGAAATGGGCGTCAAGATTATCGCTTGTCAGATGACTATGGACGTAATGAATCTGAAGCAAGAGGATTTTATTGAGGGTATTGATGTCGGTGGAGCGGTTACGTTTCTTGATTTCGCACAGGATGCCAACGTTACATTGACGTTCTGATCCTAAACCATAACAGAAGGTGGCTTGCACAATGATGACGAACACGATTCAAAAGATGAATGCGAAAGAAGTTACTAGAATGGTTCTTAACAAAAAGGAGCTATTTATCCTTGACGTTCGCAATGAAACGGATTTTAACGATTGGAAAATCGAAGGGGAAAGCATTGATGTCATAAATATTCCGTACTTTGATTTACTCGATGGAATCGACCCGGCTCTTGAACAAATTCCAGATGGGAAAAAAGTGTTGGTGGTCTGTGCGAAAGAAGGCTCTTCGAAATTCGTTGCAGAGCAAATCGCCGAAGCAGGAAGAAGCTATATTTATTACCTTGAAGGAGGCATGAAATCGTGGAGCGAATACCTTGAGCCGGTGAAGGTAGCGGATCTTTCCGGCGGTGGAGAGCTGTACCAATTTGTCCGCATCGGCAAAGGCTGCTTATCTTATATAGTACTTTCTGAAGGGGAGGCAGCCATTATTGATATGAATCGGATGATCGATCAATATGAAAACTTCCTGAAGAATAAGGGAGCTAAGCTGATCCACACCATTGATACGCATCTTCACGCGGATCATATCTCAGGGGGCAGAGCTTTGGCCGAGAAATACGGTGCAACGTATCATTTGCCGCCCAAGGATGCAGCAGAAGTAACATTTGCGTACGAAGAGCTTGAGAATGGAAAACCAATTTACGTCGGAAATGAAACAATTCTCGTTCAACCTATTTACTCTCCCGGCCATACGATTGGATCGACGTCATTTATTATCGATCATAAATACCTTCTGTCCGGGGATATTTTGTTTGTCGAATCCATTGGTCGTCCTGACCTTGCAGGACTTGCAGAGGATTGGGTGGGGGATCTTCGCCAAACGCTCTATAGCAGATATAAGGAGCTATCCGAGGACTTGGTCGTTCTTCCTGCCCATTTTGGGAAAATAACCGAGATTGCTGAAGGTGGCCTTGTTTCTGGTCGCCTGGGAGACCTGTTCAAGAACAACCCAGGGCTAAATATTCATGATGAGGGAGAATTCCGTAAAACAGTAACTGAAAACCTGCCGCCGCAACCGAATGCGTATCAAGAAATTCGCCAAACCAATATGGGGAAAATCAATCCCAATGAAGAAGAGCAGCGTGAGATGGAAATCGGTCCAAATCGCTGTGCAGTTCATGACAAATAATAAGGGGGAAATTATTATGAACAGTCATAAAGTGTTAGATGCGAAAGGTTTAGCTTGTCCCATGCCAATTGTAAAAACGAAAAAGAGCATCGGTGAATTAGAATCAGGTCAAGTATTAGAAGTACATGCCACAGATAAAGGCGCAAAAAACGATCTAGCGGCCTGGGCCAAGAGCACAGGACACGAGCTTGTCCAAGATGCAGAAGAAAATGGGATATATAAATTTTGGATTAAAAAGGCCTAATTGAAAAGGGAATGACAAATCGCTGTCATTCCCTTTTTTAGAAACATCAAATGAGGGCTGCGTACCTCGGAGATGCATCGGGGATAAGGTCAACTTGTTCCATTAAATTAATTCCTTTATTATTGTTAGCTACTGCGAATGATCAAAGCTATAAAATTTCTTGCCTATACATGTATGGGAAAGGATGGATTTTGGATTTAGATGATATATGATGATGAAGTAACAAAAGCCTAAAACGATTGGAAGGCCAAGCTCGTGGTGTACTTAATATGATGGAAAAGGGTAAGGCTTGCAAGGATGTAGTAAACCAAATCTCTGCCATCCGCAGCGCTGCTGATAAAGCGATAGCCTATATCGTGGCGACGAACTTGGAGCAATGTATTCTGGAGCAAAAGGAATTAGGTAAGGATACGTCGCAGGTAGCGAAGGAAGCCGTGGAGCTGGTAGTAAAAAGCAGGTAAAAGCGAGGAGACAAGAAGATGGAAACGTCAACTATAATTAATATTATAATTAATATTGTACTCATCATCGCAATTGTATGGTTTATATCTATACGTTGTGCACCGATCAAAGGGGTGCGGACGCTAAGTAATAAAGCCTTTGGACAAGAACTGCAGAACCAGAAAAATAAAATGATTATCGACGTACGCGATGCCAGTGAGTATAAGACGGGATTTATACCCAATGCGATAAATATCCCGTTGTCACAGCTTAACCATAAAATATCTGATATCCCAAAGGACAATAACGTATACTTGTATTGCCGCAGCGGTATGAGAAGTAAACAAGCCGCTCGTATACTGAGCAAACAAGGCTATACAAAGATAGCTGATCTCCGGGGCGGTATACTTGCGTGGGACGGACAAGTCAAGTAATAAATAACAACCATCAGTTCATTTAAGCTGATGGTTGATTTATTTGTGTACACTAAAATCCAATACATAGATATCCATGATCTTGGAATACTTAGGGTATGCTGCAAGAACGGAAAACATTACTTCTGATGATGTTCTACGTAAGTTACTAATACTGGATGATACTCTTTCACAATGGCCATTTGGGCATGCTTTTATGATATGGGATAAAAGCGTGATATAATCTTTGATTTTTAAACATAAAATTTTGGAGGCCATTATGTTTCACTACACTTTGTCTACTGAAAAAACAGTTGAAGAAGCTATTGCTGCTTTAGAACAACATTTAAAGGAAGAACAATTCGGTGTTCTTTGGCAATTCAATATTCAGGATAAGCTCAATGAAAAAGCCATCGAATTCAATCAAAAATATCAGATTCTCGAAGTATGTAATCCGGTAGAAGCTAAAAGAGTATTGAGTGAAAATCATTTAGCGGGTTACTTTCTGCCATGTAAAATAGCTGTGTATGAGCAGGACGGGCGAACGAAGATTGGGATGCCTAAACCTTCTGCACTACTTGGCATGGTTGATAATGAATCATTTGAAGCTCTAAAAAGCATTGCAGAGGATGTAGAAAAGCGCTTGGTCTCATGCATAGACAAGAGCAAATGAATTGAATGGTTAATATAATTTGGAAAAAAGAAAATCGAATGACTCTAAATATATTTAACAGCATCAACTATTATTGGAGTAGGCGCAATGGTACTTGGAGCCATTATCATGGCTTGTGCGACTCGAGAGTATTTAATCAAACAAAGAGGGTTCAATAACGATACGTTCAGATCTCCAAAGTTGTCAGTGGGGTTAGTGGCTGCAGATCTGCTGCACACGTGTCTAATGACACAAATCTGCCTACATAATATATCGAAGAAAAGCCTGAGGAATCTGGCTTATCACGTTAGTGAGTCAGAGTCAAAGATAGAAAGAAATTCAATTTGCCAACAAATTTATTGTCCATATCAAGAACAAATTTAAGCAGCATATACATGATGATGAAGTTTCTCATTTGCCGATGAGACTTGCAATAAACCCAGGTTTCGATAATGAGAAAAAAGCAGCTGAAAAGTATCTGGCAGGCTTGAAAGTATTTTCATTTGTAAGATGAATATTATTTCACAACAATGTAGGGAGATTTGTTTCATTAATGTAGGCAGGCACATTTTGTGTCATCATTAATACTTTTTACAACAATGTCCAATGACACAAATGTGCCTACATAACGTATCGAAGAAAAGCTTGGGAATCAGGCTCTTTATTTGTTATGTAGGGAGACATTTGAAAATGCATAAATCTCCCTACATTGTCGACTAGTGACACAAATCGAAGTATAGTTACTCATGTTAAATGAAAATAAAGATTAGACTGGCGGAGGCATTAAGCTATTCTAGCTGTGGGGGCCATGAAAAGAGGGAAATTCAACTCGAAGTACTCGCTCTTGAATCATTTGACTTCGGAATGTTTGCAAGGACTGAGGCTCCAGAAATTTTATAGAGTCAACTGCTTTTCTTGAAGTTCTATCTGCGTTACGACAAGAATTTTCATGAAAGACCCAAAAGAACCTCCTATACGGGCAATGTCATTAAGTTAAGCTCAAAAACAATAGCGGAATTAAAATGGAATTCGAAACGGCATGGGAAAAATCCCTGTGCCGTTTGTTTTTTTTGGTGTAAGCCAGA
>NZ_JBHTGY010000045.1:0-106993 GCF_042676305.1 Paenibacillus sp. GCM10027630
GCTATGTTTCACCGGATCAATACGAGGCCATGTATTACAAAAAGGTTGTGTGATATCTCTTATTTGAGTGTCTACTTTCTTGACAGAGATCCAAATGTCACGTTAATTGCTCCGAAAATAGCGTTTCTAGCCCTTTAACTGGAATTTCTCATGCTAATTCTACCTATTTTGGCTGATATTATCCATATCACCCATATTAGCTGGAGTTTTTCCAGTTATATTGATTGCAAACGAAATCCAGGCTGGATTAACGGGAGGATTTCCATCTAATCCTTTCCTACATGTAATTGAATGCTGGACAATCCCCGAACTCCCATTCGATTAACCTGCATTGAAGAAATTGAAGAAAAAGAAAAAGTTCGCAAATACAGCGAACAAGATCTAGCCAAGCTGGGAGAGGTAGAGGAATGTACCGGCGAGATGCTGAAGCAAGCTGTGAAACAATGCTAGCTGATCCTTTCATAAAGTCCACTTTTGGACAGTAAAGGGGATGTCCTAAAAGTAGCTAATGCTACTCATGGACATCCCCTAGCTGCAATTCCTGTATCCATTCATTATGTAAAAAAACATCTGCTGCTTATATCGCAGCTTAAAAAGGGAACTTCATCATCGTTACAAGCAAGAAGAAAATCACGCCAGAGATGACGCTTATTTTCTTGATTTTGCCTATATGAGCCTTAACACTGGAGCCATTGTCATCAGCCAATGCTTTGCGCATCGCACTTCCAAGCACTCCGGTCAATCCGCCAAGCGCCAAGAACAGAACAACGGCTACAATCATCCAAGCCACCGAGAAACCACTCTTGCTTACCAGATATCCCCCTGAAAGCAGTGCGATGACAAGAGCCAACTGTCCTGAACGGTTTGTTGCGTACAAGACGTTCAAGAATCCTACCTGCGCAGCCCCTGACAATGCCTCGATGCGCATGGACAAGAAAGGAAACATCAGATACACACCCATTAAAATAGCTGATAGTACATGTAAATAAACGAACAAGTTATGCATGGGAACCCTCCGTCTCTGAAACACATTTTACGTTCAGTATACCCGATAAAGCGCCATCTAAGCAAATTATGGAAGGGGATTTGCTCATATTTTTCAAGACAATCCCCTCCAATTGTGGACTAACCGTGAACTGCGGTCTCTCCTCGTTTTGCCGCCCGCTTTTCCCTCCACGTTTCGAGGATTACGAATAGCGACGGAACAACAATTAAGGTGAGTAAGGTCGAATAAATTAACCCCGATATGATCGTAATTCCCATAGGTCTCCATAAATTACCGCCCATAATTGTCATCGGCAATAATCCGCCTATCGCTGTAGCCATCGTAAGCAGGATAGGCCGCAGTCTCGCTTTACCCGCCTCAGCCACTGCTTCATGCAAGGCTAATCCGCGTTTTCTTGCCTGCTCAATAAACTCGATTAATATGATGCCGTTCCTTACCACAATCCCTGCCAAGCTGACTAATCCCATCAATGCCATAAAGCCGATAGGGGAATTTGTTAGATACAAGCCGATTACAGCTCCGCCAGCCGCCAAATAAACGGTGGATAGAATCAAGAGAGGTATGGACAAGGAATAAAATTGCATAACCATTAAAATATAAATTAACAAAACAACAATGATGGATAGCTTTCCAATAGCAGCAAAGGCATCGTTTCTTTCTTCATTTTCCCCGCCATATTCCACCGTATATCCAACCGGTATCGGGTAACGGCTCATCTGTTCTTTTACTTCCTTTACGACATCGTCTGGAAGACGATTCTCCGTATAGCTTCTGACAATAACCGTTCGTGTCTGATTGCGGTGATGAATAGATTTAATCATTTGACCGCTGCGGATATCACCAAGCTCGCGTACAGATACGGTACCGCCTTTTTGCATAGGGACGTACATTTTTTTCATCGTTTCCTGAGGGTCGGCACTATGTTCTTTTGCATAAAGAGTTACATCAAGCAGATCCTCCTCTTTTTGCATCGTTGTGACCGTCAGCCCCTCTGTTGCGATGCGTATCGTTTGTGACAAATCCTTCTCGCTAACTCCATAAAGCTGAAGCTTGGCGGGGTCCGGCAGCAATTGGAATGTATTCATATCTGTTCCCACATCATCCGAAACGCTGATTGTCCCTGGAATTCCCTTGAGAATGTCTTGAACATCATGGGACAGCTGTCTTAACTGAAGCAGATCGCCACCACTAATACGAATAGCAATCGGTGCCCCAACCGGAGGCCCCTGCTCAAGCTCCCGTGGCGTTATTTCTACATCCTCTGGAAAAAGTTTTTTTAGCTCCTGTCTCCAGGTGCTTATTACCTTCTGAGTATGTATCACCTTGGGGTCCGTTTTGACGAACAGCTGGCCAATCTCTGTCCCTGTCCGATCTGACTCGGAATAGTAGAAACGTGGCGTAGTTCTGCCCGAATAGCTGGATACGAACACAACGCCAGGCTGCTGCTGCATCCAATCGGCCGCTTTTTGCAGCGTGTATTCCGTTTCGGCGAGAGTACGGCCCGTCGGAAGCTTGAAATCAATCAGCATCTCAGCTTTCTCCGCAGGCGGGAAATACTGTACGCCGAGCAAGGGAAGCAAGCCGAAGCTGCTAGTTCCAATCAATAAGGCTGCTGTGCCTGTCAAAAGCGGGCGTTTGAGGAAGCGATGTATCTGCTTGCCATAAAACACACTCAAACGTTGGATCGGCTTGCCCAGCAGTCCAGGTGTCATTGATGCACCTTGTACATCGCTCTCATGGAGCCTCATATCAGCGGAGGCTGCAAGCCCCGGCTTTTTTTTACGAAGCGCGCGTTCACCTGCCCATTGACGGAAGATGGGGATGATCGTCAAGGACATCGCCATTGAAGCCGCCAGGGTTAGCGATATAACAACAGGCAAGGGCCGAATAAAGCTGCCAATATTACCTTTTAAGAAGAACAGTGGCAGAAATGCTGCCGCAGTAGCAATGGTAGCTGTAAGTATAGAGATGGCTACATCCCGACTGCCTTCAAGTGATGCTACTGCAGGCGAATCGCCCAGCTGCAAACGCCGTTGAATATTGTCATTTACAACAATCGCATCATCCACTAATATGCCAAGCACAATAACAATCGCAACAACCGTAATCTGGTTAAGATCTATCCCCATCAGCTCTACCGGAATAAAACCTACTGTGATAGAAATAGGAATCGCCAGCGCAACAATCCAGGATGTACCAAAGGTGAGCCCCATGGAGCAGACAAGAATAACGGCAGCAATACCAATCAATAACTCCCGTCCCAGCTCCTTGAACAAGTGATCAAGGCTTTCCTTCTGCGAGAACAAGGATTCCATCTGCACTTCACTCGGAAGCTGCTTGCTCAGCTCAGAGGCCTTTGCATCAATCAAATGCTGCAGTGCTGGAATATCGGCTCCTTTTTTCGCATTAATAACTAAATCAAGCGTCGGTTTGCCGTTATGCAAAATGCTGACTTCTGATTCCTTGGGACGCAGCTTCACATTCGCAACATCCCGGATTTTTAAAGCACTGCCTGCCGGAAGCCCCAGAAGCTCCGTATTGGCAATATTCTCAGCCGTCTTCCATTCCCCGGACATATCGACGTAGAAGGATTTAGCACCTTTTTCTACCGTTCCCAAAGGAACCCGATCATGCTTGGTCATGAGCGATTGCGCAACAATCCCCCAAGGCAGCTTGAACGTATCCAGCTTATCTGTATCGAGAATAACGGCTACTTCCTGCTCAGGGAGTCCGATGATATCTACATCGCTAACCCCAGGAACCGCACTAAGCTGAGTTTTCCAAATTTCCATCATTGGCCTCAGAGGCTCCAGTTGCTCCTTCTTATCTACGACAAAGTGAAGTATTTGCTCCGCAATCTTGCTCATATCGTCGTTGACGACAGGCTTTTCCGCCTCAGCTGGAAGCTCGCTCTCCGCGGATTGTACCTTTTGCCTCAACGTATCCCAGGTTCGTTTAATGTCCGTATCCGGCTTGATCTCCACATTGATGACCGAGACATTAGCCATGGAGGTCGAGCTCATAATGGAAATGTCGCTCATTTCCTTAATCTTTTTTTCCAGCGGACGCGTAACCAATTGTTCTACCTTCTCAGGCGAAGCACCCGGATAAATCGTCTTGACAAGCGCAACGGTCACATCAATTTCCGGATTTTCCCTTTGCTTCAGCGTAAGTACATTGACAATTCCCAGAAGCATAGCCATGCAAAAGAACAGGAGCGTCACTTTACGGTACTTTAGCAATTTAGCAATCATTCGCCACCTGCATCCATAGGCCCCAACTCGCATGGCGCATTTATACCCGTGAGAATTTGTGCTAACGATTCGATATGGGTTTCATCATACTTCTGGATAATAAAATATTGATAAGCAACCATCTCTACCATCCCTATTTTCGAAAAGGCCATAACCTCCAGCTGCTGCTCTGAATAGTTTGGAAAAGCTCCCCATTCCATTAACGATTGCTTAATGACCAGCATAATCCTCCGGTAAAAAGCATCCGAAATATCCCCAATTTCTGAGGAAGCCGACCCGTGCTGCTTCAAAATTTTCAAAATGCTTTTATTATAATAATACACACGAAGCGTATCTTGCATCATGCGGTAAAATGCCTCATCCTTGACGTTCCCTGTGCAGTTTTGTTTAATGGTTACAGCGATTTCATCCAGACATGACTCAGCAATGCTGCGGAACAAATCCTCTTTACTCTTGAAATACAAATAAAAGGTCCCCTGGGCAACACCTGCTTCACGTACAATATCCGATACCTTGGTAGTATGATAGCCTTGCTCCTCGAAGAGCTTTAACGCGGCTTCTATAATGCCTTCTTTCTTGTCCTCACCCATGCGCCTAACCCACCATTCCCACTTATTTACTTATGACTGACTGATCAGTCATTTTTATATTAACATCATTATCCAATCCATGCAACTCGTGCTGAGGGTATTATTTTCTACAGAATACTACTCCTTATAAAGCCTTGTTTCATTGACACAGCGGATGTATAATTGTAACAATTTACTTGAATAATCGCTGTTAGAATGGAGCTGCGCCAATGAACATTCGCTGTTTAAATCCCGCAGATGCCGAGATTTATCGGGAGATCCGACTCAAGTCTCTTAAAGAAAATCCTGAAGCTTTTTTAACAACCTATGAAATACAATTAAATAAGCCTATTGAAGAATTCCAGCAAAATCTAGAGCAGACAGAATTAAAGTTTACTCTGGGCTGCTTTAGCAAAGCTAATGAGCTGGCGGGAATCGTTACCTTCGTGCGAGAAAGCAATCCCAAAATTACACATAAAGGTACTATTTATGCCATGTATGTGAGCCCTGAATTCCGTGGTATGCGAGTGGGCTATGCCCTACTGACCGAATTAATACAACGAGCCAAACAATTTCCAGGCTTGGAGCAAATTAAATTAACAGTTGTATCCAACAATCTTGCAGCCAAAAAACTTTATGAGTCCATTGGTTTCACTACGTATGGAACAGAACGAAACGCTATGAAAACGAACGGACAATACTGGGACGATGATATGATGGTCATAACCTTTTAAACCCAGTTGATCCTCTAGTTCTTCGCCTGGCTTCTGGCTTTAGTCACGCCCGTGCTCCCTACTCCGGTTGCTTTGAAGCTCTCACTGTAAGAATATACCATCCTGTCTTGCAGCGGGTTGCCTTCAAGTAAATGCTCCCGAACTATACGTCGTCCAACATCCGGTGTTACGTCTTTATACCAAACCCCTTCGGGATATACCATAACTACGCATGCATCCTCGCAGCGCCCATTGCATCTCGTTCTTGTTGTATGTATTCGTCCGTCCGCATCCAATGCCGCAATTTCTGCACGAATTGCCGTTGTAACCTCCTCCCCGTGCTGTCGCAGGCAGCTGCCTCCATTGCAAATAAATACATGATGCGTTACATCGGATAAATTCCAAGTAGTCATTTTTATTAAGCCTCTCTTTCCTAATTCCCAATCCCAATAAAAAAGCTTCTGATCGAAGTTTCAAATCAGTGCTTAACTCTCCTCCGACCATCTATCCTCACAAATTCCTGCAAATAAGCAGTTATTTTCTAGCGAAATCGCGATTTGGAGAAAAGACCTGCAAATGTACATCAATTCTCATGGAAATCGCTCCGTTTCAGCTAAGGATGAAAAAATAAATGCACATTCGCATGAATTCAAGAATTCGGCCGATATGCAAATCAAATGGATGTATAGATGCAGGTTTTTCGGGAGAAGACAATGGCTCGAATCGAATAATTCAAATAAAGTTGTGTGCGCTGTCGTTGCTGTTCTTTAAGTTGTCTAAAGCTGAGCTGGGCAAAGGAGACGAAATCGAATGACTTCGTCAATCTCTGATTTCAGTTTTGAGCCAAATTTTATACTTGGTACAAGCTTGTAGAAAAGCCTTCTATTCCAAGCCTTTTCGACAAAAACAAAAAAGACATCTAAACCCCTCAGCAAGAAAAATGCATGAAAAGGTAAGATGCCATTAGCTGCTGTGAGCATACGACGGCCGTCTTTAACACTTCCCTATCTCCCGTAGGTTAGCAGTGTTGTCAGAACAGGCAGGTCTCCTGGCTCCGGAATTTAACTCGCAGCTGCCTTCCCAATTCAAGAAACAGAATCAGTGGCATGATAGCAGCGATTATTCCGATACAGTGGCGGGACCGCGTCGGCATTCAACCGAACTTCCCTATTACGCTCCATTGAATGGAGCACCTTGTTCCCACAATTTACAGTTATGATTGAACAACACTGATCATACATGAATATTAAGTTTTTAACAATTAAAATAACTTATAAATAGTAATAATTACTATTTATAAGTTAAAGAATAGTTTATATTCGCAGCAACGTCAAGTGTTCTAGAAAAATTAAATAATTACTCTAATAGAAGCTTGCGCAGCTTGGAGATCGTATCATCATCATTTGACGGTATATTGATCGTGACGGTAAGGTGGGGAGCATCCGATACAAGAAATGAAATTTGATCGAATACGATCAGTCCGACCGTTGGATGATAATTGATTTTCCTTCCTTCAGGTCCGTTCAGAACATCATGCTCCGGCCACCATGTCCTGAATTCCTCGCTTGCTCGATTTAATTCATCGATGAGCTCCATCCACCAAGGATCTCCCGCGAATTTCCCGTAGTTGGCGCGAAACTGAGCTAACCGGTGTCGCGCATGAGTTTCCCATGTTTCCTGGAGTAACTGCCGGATATACGGTGATGTGAACGTCCGCCAGACAGAGTTGCGCTCGCGCATCGACATAACCTCATAATTTCCGTAAATCATGCTTGCAACCTTGTTCCATGCAACAACATTCAGGCGCTGATCAGTAACGATGGCCGGACTCGTACCCTGCAGATCAAGGAAGCTCTGCAACTTTGGGCTAATTATGCTTTCGCTTGGGATCAGATCAGCTGGCAGCTGCTGAAGGGCCAGCAGAAATAAATGTTTGCGCTCATTCGAATCAAGTTGGAGAGCCCGCACAATACTCTCCAGCACTTGAGCGGATACCTGAATGTTTCGCGCTTGCTCCAGCCACGTATACCAATCCACACTGATGCCCGAGAGCGCCGCTACTTCCCCACGCCGAAGTCCTGGCGTCCGCCGCCGACCTCTGTTAGGCAAGCCGGCCTGCTCGGGTGAAATACGGGCGCGCCGCGACTGCAAAAACTTAGCCAGCTCATGTAATCGTTCATTGGCTGATTGTTCCATTGTTCAACACCCGCTTCCCTTGTCGGATTCTTATAGTAGGAGAATTAATCCTATGATAAACTCTCATCTCGTTCTAGTATACGATCTATTCTACACTTACTATTACAGGAAATAGCGAATAATTCAATCTTGTAATGAAAGGGGAATTGAGTTTGGAAAAAGTGATGCAAGTACAGTCTAACAGTTCCGGTAAGCTGACAAAAGCGTTACTGCTTCTAGGACTTTCTCTAGGATACTTTATGGTACTCCTGGATATGACAGTTGTAAGTGTCGCATTACCTGCTATTCGTGCCGATTTGGGCGGAGGGATAGCCGGCCTTCAATGGGTGGTCAACGCCTACACGATCGTTTTTGCGGGCTTGCTGTTGTCGATGGGTACAATTGCCGACAAATTGGGGGCCAAACGAGTCTATATTAGCGGTCTAGTGCTATTTCTCATCGCATCGGCCATTTCGACAGCTGTTCCGTCTCTTGGTGCACTTATCGGCTTGCGGGCGATACTCGGGGTGGGAGGTGCAGCCCTGTTGCCAGCCTCGCTCACCCTCTTTGCCCATACTTTCCCTGAACCAGCCCAACGTGCTCGGGCTCTAGGCATATGGGCAGCGGTAACGGGAATAGCGATGGCCGCAGGACCTGTCATCGGCGGACTGTTGGTCGATTCACTCGGTTGGCGCAGCATTTTTCTTCTCAATGTGCCGCTTGCTGTCATTAGTTTGATCATGACTTCGCAGTTCGTCAACGAAACCATCCGAAATCCGCGGCAAAGCTTTGACCTAGCAGGCCAAGTCTCGGCTATTACCGCCATTGTCGCTTTGTCCTTCGCTCTCATGGAGGGAGAAGCATACGGCTGGAATTCCCCTGTTATTTGGGGGGCATTTAGTTTGGCACTGTTATGCGCCATCGTATTCTTGATGGTGGAGGCAAAAGGCAAAACACCGCTGCTTCCTCTGCGGCTATTCAGAAATCCCACCGTAACGGCGGGGATGATTGCCGGGATGGCGATAAACATCGGCATGTCGGGGATTCTGTTCATACTGCCATTATTCTTTCAACAGCTGCGCGGATTATCGGCTCATATGGCAGGATTAGCACTCCTTCCGATGATGATTCCAATGGCCTTCAATCCGATTTTCGCCGGTCGAATCGTCGGTCGAATCGGAGCAAGAATACCGATGACGATCGGGTTTAGTCTTGCTGCTCTGGGTACACTTCTGCAAGTATGGGTAGATGTGACTACAAGTTATGCACTTACCCTGATTGGTTTGCTCCTCATCGGTTTCGGAATGTCCTTTACGATTCCATCATTGATGGCAGCCGTTATCTCTTCTGTCCCTAAGGAACAGACCGGTGCAGCTTCGGGAGCGCTGAATTCAAGCCGACAGCTTGGCGCGACGCTGGGCGTTGCCATCCTCGGCTCGATTCTAAACGGCAACGAATCTTTTATTGCCGGAATGCATATGTCACTCGTCGTTACAACCGTTATTTTGTTCGGCGGCAGCATACTCTCGTTCGCGTTTATTGGCCGCACAATCCGTTGAAAACTAATAAAGTCTGCTATTATTGCTAATATAAACAAGACCGGAGAACCTTGAATCCAAGGTATTCCGGTCTTGTTTACTGAGTTCATCTTTACTTAAACTATCAAGATAATGTTCCCAAAGCCTGAGGAGTAAATACTTTCAGTTCATCCGTCCGGCCATCGCGAATTTTAGCTGCCCAAGCAGGATCTACGAGCAAAGCGCGACCGACAGCAACCAGGTCAAATTCATTTTTGCTTAGCTTTTCAATTAATGCATCCACGTTGGCCGTACCTGCGCTTTCACCTTTAAAAGAAGATATAAACTCATTGTCCAGTCCAACAGAACCTACAGTAATGGTAGGCTTTCCTGTTAATTTTTTGACCCAGCCGGCAAAGTTAAGGTCTGAGCCTTCAAATTCGGGCTCCCAGAAGCGACGTGTAGAGCAATGAAACACATCAACCCCTGCCTCCACTAAAGGTGAAAGAAACTGGGAGAGCTGCTCCGGATTTTGTGCTAATTTCGCTTGGTAATCACTTGATTTCCATTGCGATATACGTATGATAATAGGGAAATCCGGACCTACCGCACGACGGCATGCTTCCACAATTTCAGCGGCAAACCGAGTTCTTCTCACGAGATCACCGCCGTAATTGTCGTTGCGTTGATTGGTTTTCTCCCAGAAAAATTGGTCGATCAAATAACCATGTGCTCCATGCAGCTCGATTCCGTCAAAACCAATTCGCTTGGCATCTGCCGCTGCCTGTGCGTATGCTGCGATTACGGAAGCGATTCTGGCTTCGCTCATCGGCTCATTTACTTTCTCTCCTGTAGCAATGTCCAGACCAGAAGGACCGATTGGCAATTCTTCAGGATTAGGAATAGCACCAATCTTACGATCCGTACCGATATGCCACAGCTGCGGCATAATAAGTCCACCCGCTTCGTGAACCTGCGAGACAACATTAGCCCAGCCGTTCAATGCATCCTCACCATGGAAATTGGGTATATTAGGATTGTTCGTTGCTGCCGGATCATTAATTAAAGTGCCCTCCGTAATAATGAGGCCTACGCCATTCTCTGCACGGCGGCGATAATAAGCAGCCACATCTGGACCGGGCACTCCTCCAGGAGAGAAGGCTCTGGTCATAGGAGCCATTACGATACGGTTCTTCACCTTCAGGTTCCCTATTGTAAAGGGTTCAAACAACGGCCCTACCTTTGGGGTTGATTGTGTCTCTTGATTGTTCATTCCTTATTACCTCCAATGCAATATTAATATTCCTATAAAACTGCCACATAACGAACTGTCATATTATTTATTACAGTTAACAAAAATAACTATATCACACTTTTTCTTAAACCGCTACTACTGACTTCATGTAAAAAGAAAGAACGTTAACCGAAGTATTAACGTTCTTTTATCCTATAGTAACCTTAATGTCCAATGCCTGCCCAATTGAAATAGCTGCATTACTATCTTTCTCCTTTTACGAGCCATTCAGATGTAATGTAGCTCTACTGATACGCGTTTTTAATCCTGTCAATTTGCAGTAAATGAGTGTCCACATGTTTAATAAACGATTGGAAGGACTGAAGAAGCGTTACCGTCTCTCCTTTAAAATTGATGCCTGTTTTACTCCAAGCCTCTGCAGGCAGCCGATCAAAGAGTAGACTATTATAAGTAAGAAGAACTCCGAATACATCAAGAATGTCGTTCGCCGAGCCCTCGTTCGCCTTGCTCTCGCTGACCCAGGGATCCTGCTGAAACGGCGGCAATTGTACAGCCTCTTCAGAAATAAGCTTTCGGATACGAAATGAAAATACGATGCTGTGATCCGTCAAATGAGACAGAACCTCGGTTACACTCCATTTATCAGGGGCAGCTTTCCATTTCAGCTGATCTTCCGTTAATCCTTCTGTAGCTGACTTCAGCTTATGATACGTGTCCTTATAGCTTTGAATATCAATTGTCGTCTGGCTCATTATACATTCCTCCATTTATAATAATAAAGCTTTCGCTCATGCTAGCATGGATAATGACATGCAGCCCAATGGCCCTGCCGAAGCTCCTGAAGCTCCGGCTGAATTTCCTTGCATCTTGCCGTGGCCGCCGGGCAGCGGGTATGAAACCGGCAGCCTGAAGGCGGGTTGGCCGGAGAGGGAATTTCCCCCTGCAGCTCGGCAAACTCACTTTTACGAGCGGGGTCAGGTAAAGGAATCGAAGCAATTAGCGCCTTTGTATAATGATGCGCCGGATGCAGGAACAACTCCTCGCTTGGAGCGATCTCTACCAGTTTACCAAGATACATAACTCCAATGCGGTTGGAAATATGGCGGACAATTTGCAGCCCATGAGCAATGAACA
Source organism: Paenibacillus sp. GCM10027630 (assembly GCF_042676305.1). Lineage (NCBI taxonomy): Bacteria > Bacillati > Bacillota > Bacilli > Caryophanales > Paenibacillaceae > Paenibacillus > Paenibacillus sp. GCM10027630. The sequence goes on from NZ_JBHTGY010000045.1 coordinate 11,624, forward strand.
GGTAAGTAAGCCCCATCCTGCTTTGCAAATCCTGCAGCAGATTGACGATTTGCGATTGAACGGATACGTCGAGTGCAGATACAGCTTCATCAGCCATAATAAATTTGGGATTAAGCGCAATGGCTCTTGCTATTCCAATTCTTTGCCGCTGTCCTCCTGAAAATTCATGAGGATACCGGTTATACCATGACGCGCTTAAACCTACCCATTCAAGCAGCTCCTCGACACGCGCTCTCCTCTCCTTTCCTTTCAACAGGTTATGCACCTCAAGAGGCTCACCTATAATATCTCCGACCTTCCAACGGGGACTAAGAGATCCGTACGGGTCCTGAAATATCATTTGCATGTCTCGCCGTGTTTTACGCAGCTCATCTCCATGTTGGAGAGTTAAATCATTTCCTTGGAACAGCACTTTGCCTGCCGTTGCTTTTTCCAGCTGAAGAAGCACCCGTCCTAGCGTCGATTTCCCGCTCCCGGATTCCCCTACTAGACCGAATACCTCTCCTTGTTGAATAGAAAAAGAAACATCATCCACAGCGCGGATGAACATACTGTTTTTATTGAAAATCCCTTTCTTGGCTTTATAAAACTTTTGCAATCCTCTTACTTCAAATAAATTACGCTGGGCGGCAGCTTCACTCAGATCAGTATCCACTGTATCCTCATTGGTTATAATCGCTTGGGCAGCCGGAAAAGACAGATTACACTGCTGAGCTCCCCGTCGTGTCTCAACCAGCTCTTCGGCATGCCAGCAGGCCACTTCCCGCCCGTTGATCTCTTGCAGCGGAGGATTGAATCTTACGCACTTATCCGTAGCATAGGAGCAGCGCGGATGAAACCGGCAGCCTTCCGGAAGCTCCGTCAGGCTCGGAATCGATCCTTCGATCGAATACAATCTTTTATCCCGGTTGCCTTCCAACGTAAGAATCGATTGCAGCAAAGCTTTCGTATAGGGGTGGTAAGGCTGTCGAAAGAGCTCGATGGCTGCTGCTTGCTCCATGACCCTGCCTGCATACATAACAACAATCCGATCCGCTAATTGTGCGGCAATGCCCATGTCATGCGTAATTAACAAAATAGACATGTTATATTCGGCTTTCAATTCTTGCAGCAGCTGCAAAATTTGCGCCTGAATGGTCACATCCAGTGCCGTAGTAGGCTCATCAGCAATGAGCAGCTCGGGCTCGCAGGACAAAGCCATTGCAATCATTGCACGCTGCAGCATACCGCCGGAAAGCTCGTTTGGATATTGGCGCATCCTCAGCTCAGGCTCCGGTATGCCTACTCTGTACAGCAGTTGGATGGACTGCTGCGCGGCAGCCTGTTTGCTCACTCGTTTATGCTGAACAATATTATCCGCAATCTGGCTGCCTATTGTAAAAACAGGGTCGAAAGCTGCCATAGGCTCCTGAAAGATCATCGCTATCTTTTTGCCACGCAGCACACGTAACTGCTCCTGGGATAAGGCGGCTAGATCGACTCCATCCAGCAGTATGCTGCCTTTGGAGATTACGCCGTTCTCATAATCAATCAACCTCATTATCGACTTGGAAGCTACCGTCTTGCCGCTTCCCGATTCTCCAACCAGGCACACGGTTTCGCCAGCTTTAATGGAAAGTGATACATCCGTAATCGCAGTAAGCAGCCCATGTTTTGTGGCAAAATCGACGGTCAAATGTTGAATATCGAGAAGTGTCAAGTCAATCCCTCCTGGAAAGATATCTTTAAGTGTAAATTAAATTCTTTTTTTCTTAGGGTCCAAGTGATCTCTGAACTTATCGCCGATTAAATTAACAGAAAGAACAAACAAAGTTATGGCCAACCCTGGAAAGCTCGCCATCCACCAAGCAACCGTTAAATACCCTCTTCCCTGGGACAGCAGCGTACCCCAATCCGGTATTTCTCTAAATACACCTAGACCAAGAAAGCTGAGCCCGGAGCCTATGAGAATGGAAGAGCCTACTCCAATCGTCCCCATAACAAGCAAAGGGGATAACGAATTCGGCAATATATGGCGCGTAAATATATGCCAGTGATTGGAGCCTATCGAATAGGAGGCGGTAATAAAAGGACGCCCTTTCATCGCAATCGCTTGACTCCTCATGACTCTGGCATAGCCCGGAATAGCGGAAACACTGACAGCTAACACCACATTGAAAAAGCTTGGACCAAGGGCAGCAGCAATGGCGAGTGCCAGCAAAAGACCGGGAATGGTCATAAGGACATCGACAATCCGCATAAGAACCCCATCGATCCAGCCTCCAATATAGCCGGACAACGCTCCCATGGTGCCTCCGGTTATCCCGCCGATAAGTACGGAGACAACTCCGATAAACAAGGAGTCACGGCTTCCGAATACGACTAAGGAAAATACGTCCCTGCCGTAATAATCGGTACCGAACAGATGCGCCGCACTCGGCGGCTTCAAGATGGCATTAGCCATCATTTGTGTGGGGGCGTAAGGTGCAATCCATTGCGGAAAAAGAGCGCATATACTAATTAGCAGGATGATAAGTCCGGCTATATAGACTAATGAATCCGTAATGGACAGCTTTTTATTGCCAATTTTAAGTAGGGATAGATGCAGCCTTTTTCCAGGCAATACAACTTCTGCTGACGCGGCATGCTTCACAAACCATTCTCCTTTCCTCAAAAAAGCTTCTACGCTGATCGTCTTACCCTGGGATCAATCGCAGAGTATGACACGTCAACCAGTAAATTTACAAGAACATACATAACGGCCGTGAACAAAATAATCCCTTGAACGACGGGCAAATCCTTGGCAGTAATGGCGTCCGCCAGCAACCGGCCGACGCCCTGACGGGAAAACACGGTTTCGATGACAACGGCTCCGGCTAGCAGCTCCCCTATCTGCACACCCAGCATCGTAATGGCGGGAATGAGAGCATTGCGCAGCGCATGACGATACATAATGATGCGTTCAGGCAGCCCTTTGGAACGGAGCGTCACAATGAACTGCTCGTGAATGACATCCAGCATACTGTTTCTTACCATCCGAACGATAAAGCCGGAGGTAACAAATCCAAGCGCCAAGGCAGGAAGCACCAGCGTGCTGAATCCATCCGACCCCATAGCCGGGAACCAATGAAGCTGAACGGAAAATATGAGAATCAACAGGATTCCTGACCAAAACGTTGGCGTCGATATGCCGAATAAGCTGATGATCCTTGCGATAATGTCAATAAACCGGTTATGGTGAACCGCTGAGAGCACTCCCAACAGAACGCCTATTACTATTGACACCAGCGAGCTGGCTAGAGTTAAAGCAACCGTCGATGGAAGCTGCTCCCAAATCTTAGGCAATACCGGATCTCCATTTACGAGCGATTTGCCAAAGTCGCCTCGAATCATATCCCAGAAGTAATGAGCGAATTGTATGCCCAAAGGTTTATCCAAGCCTAGCTGCTGGCGCAGATTTTGCACGGCTTCCGGGCTGGCGCTCACTCCATCTAGCATCGCCAGGACCGGGTCACCGGGAAGCAGGTACAGAATAAAGAAAACGAGCACCAGCGACCCGATAATGACCAGAAGGGAAGTGAAAGCCCTACGGATAATGGCTGAAGCCATAGCGATCCTTCCTTTCGAGGCTTATTTTTTCACCACATATGCATCATAGAACAGCGGATAACCTAGTGCGTCAAATTTCAAGCCTTTGGCCGTTTTTGCCGAGGCCACCGTGTAAGGGAATATATAAATGGGAAATCCGATCGCATTTTCCACTACATAGCTTTGAATTTTTTTGTAAACTTCGCTCCGCTTTTGAGGGTCCTGCTCCTTTAGACCTTCTTCCAACCATTTGTCTAGCTGCGGATCGGACAGATGGGTATGATTATGCCCCCAACGGCCTTCCTTCGGTATCGCATTAGTATGGAAAAAGCTGCGCAGAATATCAGGATCACCTGTCACATTGCTGACTCCGTACAAATCATTAGTTCCTTTGTCCATGACGATTGTTTGGGCATTCGTACTGGTCGTAATTTCAACATTAACTTGGATCCCCACCTGCTTAAGCTGCTGCTGGATCATCGCTGCGATATCATTACGTTTCTCGCGGTTTGGCGTGCTTGTCACGAAATACAGGCTCAACGGCTTTCCATTCTTCGCCCGTATCCCATCAGCTCCGCGCACCCATCCCAACTCGTCAAGCAGCTGATTCGCTTTGGGGATATCCGGCTTAATTGAATTTTCAAGTGAAGTGTTATAACCAAGTACAGACGGCGTGAGAGGCGACCATGCCCGCTTATAAGTACCCAGATAAAGTGTTTTAACGATTGTGTCGACATCTATGGCCAACTGCACCGCTTTCCTCGCTTTCAGCTCATTCCAGGGCGCGTGGTCCTGATTGAGCATCAAAGTGAAAGGAATGCCGGCCGATTCTGCTTCTATTAAAGTAATGTTCGGATCATTTTTGAGCGAAATCAGATTCTGAGGCGGCACCGTTTCTACCGCAGAAATTTGCCCGCTCTGCACGGAACCGATCCTGGTTGCTTCCTCCGGAATGATTTTGAACGTCAGCTTGTCGATGTAGGCGGCACCCTTGTTTTGCGCTATTGGCGGACCCCAGTTGTAATCCGGGTTTCTATCAAGCGTAATTGCTGCATTTTCAACCCAGCTAACGAATTTAAACGGTCCTGTACCGACCGGGTTCTTGGCGAGATTCTCGCCATATTTCTGAGCGGCCGCCGGGGAAACAATACCAAGGAACGCTTGGCTCAAGCTGCTCAAAAAAGCGCTGTACGGCGATTTCAAATTCACCTTTACTGTAAACTCATCTATCACTTCTGAAGATTCATACGGTCCGATTAACGTTACGGCAAACCTCGACTTCGTGTCGGGATTCACAATCCGGTCAAAATTGTATTTAACAGCAGCCGCATTAAACGGGGTTCCGTCATGGAATTTCACGTCTTTACGCAGCTTAAAGGTGTAGCTTTTCGCATCCGGTGAAACGGTCCATTCCGTAGCCAGCCATGGCTTGAATGTCTGATCCGGCATCTGCACGATCAAGCTGTCAAAGATCGACCGCATAATTCGGTAATCCCCGGCACCTGGAAACACATTGGGGTCAAGCCCTCCCGGCGATGCAGCTACGCCAAATGTCAGCTCACCGCCCTTGGTGACGGCCTCCTGCTGATTGGCCCCCTGTACTGCAGTCGGAGCCACATTACTCTTATCTCCTGCGCAGCCTGCCGCAACCAGCATCAGCGTTGTAAATATCGTCAATCTTTTCAATAAATTGCCCCTCATTGGAAGCCCCCCGTCCCTCTATAAATGTTTAAAATGAGTTCTATTCTTCCGCAGGTTCTTCAGCTGCTTTATTTGCCGACTGCATCAGCGATTGCATCAGCTACTGTCTCAACGGCCGTCTCTTTATTCGATCTTGCCAAAGTGTACCGATTTTCCGGGAACGGAAGCCCCAGATTGCCTCGCAAAGTATCATGCTCATAGTCAGTACGGAACAAGCCTCGTTCTTGTAAGATAGGAACGACATGATCAACAAAATCATTTAGCCCCGTTGGAAGTACAGCACTCCCGATCATAAATCCGTCAGCTGCCCCCTCTTCAAACCAACGCTGTATCGTATCCGCTATTTGTACAGGCGTTCCTGTAAAACCGCTTCTCGGTGAAGTGACTCTAAGCGCCAGCTGCCGTAATGTCAGATTTTCTTCTTTTGCCATTTTTTTAATGCGCTCGCTTGTGCTCTTAAAGCCTTCACTTCCCAAATCTCCGAGATCGGGCAAGGGTTCGTCCAGAGGGAACTGTTTAAAATCAAAATGGTCAAAAAACCGCCCCAAGTAATGTAAAGCAACGTCAATATCAACAAGATTGGCAATTTGCTCGTACTTTGCTTTGGCCTCTTCCTCAGTAGAACCTACAATCGGGCTAATGCCCGGGAATATCAATACATCGCCAGCCGCACGTCCGAATTTCACGGCTCTCCTTTTCACATCCTGATAAAAGCTCTTAGCTTCTTCTATCGTTTCGTGCCCGGTAAATACCGCATCCGCTTCTTTGGCTGCCAAATCTTTGCCTGCATCTGACGATCCCGCTTGAAAAATTAGAGGCTGCCCCTGCCTCGATCTTGCAATATTTAGCGGACCCTGAACCGAATAAAACTCGCCCTTATGGTTTAAACGATGCATTTTAGAAGGATCTATAAATTGACCGGATTCCTTATCGCGTACAAAAGCATCATCCTCCCATGAATCCCACAGCCCTTTTGCTATCTGCAAGTACTCTTCGGCGATTCGATACCGCAGTTCATGTGACGGATGCTCTGTTTTGCTGTAGTTTAAAGCCGAGCCCTCCAAAGGAGAAGTTACCGCATTCCAGCCCGCACGACCTCCACTGATCATATCGATCGTTGCGAATTGTCTTGCGACCGTGTACGGTTCGCTGTAAGAGGTGGAAAGTGTCCCGACAAGTCCAATGTGTGAGCTTACTCCAGCCAAAGCCGATAAAACCGCAACCGGTTCAAACCGGTTCAAAAAGTTCGGATGCGAGATTTCGTTAATATACAAGCCGTCTGCCACAAAAACCAAATCAAGCTTACCCGCCTCAGCCTTCTGAACAAGCTGCTTATAAAATTCAAAGTTTACACTGGCATCGGCAACGGCTTCAGGATGTCTCCAGGCCGCCATATGCCCGCCCGCTCCGTGCAGCATCGCGCCAATTTTCAACTTTCTTTGCTGTGTAATGGCAATCCCCTCCCAATGTTATATAGACTACTAAACGGTCAGCTCTGAAAAAGCATCCTGCAGCAGCTCATAAGCATAAAGCCGCTTTGAAAATTCAGGTAATGCAACACTAATAATAAGCTCGTCAATTTGATATTTGTGCTGAATGGCGATCAGCTTCTGACGAACTGTTTCTTTGGAACCGTAAATGATATTGGCCTTCGTTTCCTCAATCGTATAAGGCTCCGTTGTTTGCCGCCCGTATTCCTCTATCTGCTCTATACTTCTCACCGTCAACGTCCGTCCGCTTTCCAACCGAATTTTGAAAATCTTCGAATTAGCTGCGGCTAGCTGCTCCGCTTCTTCGTCTGTATTCGTCAAGATGACAGATAAAGCGAGAATAGCTTGGGGCTGCTTCAAGTTCCCTGGCTGGAACTGCGAACGATAGAGCTCAAATGCTTCGCTTATAGTCCTCTCCTCACCGTTGATCGACTGTGAGAATACATAAGGGATTCCCAAACTAGCCGCCAGCCCAGCGCTCTCTATACTGGCGCCAAGCAAATACAAGTCTGCTGCTTTCTGCGGAAATGGCGTTGCTCTCACACCATGAAGCGGATCATTAACTTCCAGCTCGTTAGCCAGAAATTGCTTCAATTCCACAAGCTTTTCTCCTAGCGACTTGCTGTTCCCATAAGCATTCTGTTGCAGCGCTCTGGTCGAACGCGGCAATCCTCCTGGCGCTCTGCCTATGCCAAGGTCGACACGTCCTGGTTCGAGTGAAGCAAGAACATTAAAGTTCTCTGCCACCTTATAAGGGCTATAATGCTGCAGCATCACACCACCCGATCCTACACGAATCTTTTGGGTTTTGGCCAATAAGTAAGAAATCAGCACCTCCGGCGAGGAACCTGCGAGCCTATCCGAATCGTGATGCTCGGATACCCAGAAACGGTAATAGCCCAGTTCCTCCGCCTTCTGCGCAAGCTTAATCGTATTCTGAAATGCCTCGCTGGCCGTTTCCTTTTCTCCAATCGGGCTTTGGTCCAAGATGCTTAGCCGGAGTCCCATTATTTACACGCTCCCAATTAAATTATTTCCTATAGGTTTTGTTGGTATTAACTCTTATTAAAACTGTAACACTGCCTCTAGACACCGTCAATCGGTCGGATAATAGGTTCTTTCTATCCATTAATTTAATAATTCTATTAGAAGCTTGTTTTGAAATTTATTCCTTTGATCGTTTCCTGAAACAATTTATGCCAATGTAAGCTTTCCCCGTTCAGCGAGATCAGGTTGGTACGAAGTGAGAGGCTATTTAAAGTCGGAAGCTCGATAGGAACCAGCAGGTTATCCTGAACCTCCTTTTGAACACAGAGCTCGGGAAGAAAGCTGATACCTACTCCCTTGAGCACCAGCTTTTTGGCTGTCTCCAGATTATCGATATGGTACACAATATTAGGGGGGAGATGCAGCGAATCGAACAGCCTGTGAATTTTCATCCAATCCAGAGAGCCGCATTCAAAAAATACCAATGGCTCATTAACAACATCCTCTACAGTCACAGCATCCATCCTTGCGAAAGCATGCTCCTGACGTACAAAAAGACGTATAGGATCCTCATAAAACTTAACGGAATGGATATGGGGATGAGCAATGTTACGAACAAGTCCTAAGTCGATCTCTTTGCTTAACAATTTTTCTAATAAAGTTTCGGATGGAGCGGTGGTCAGCTTTATTTGAACATCGGGTACCCGCTCTTTCAGCAAAGGAAGTATTTCGGGAATCAAATAATTCGAAACGGATACCGTACATCCAATTCTCAACTCATCAAGCGAAGTACTCTTATGCTGCAGCTGCTGCTTACCCTTTTTATAAGATTGCAAAATTTGCTGGGCGTAGGGCAAAAACTGTTTTCCTTTATCCGTTAAGCTGAAATGCTTGCCTTCTCTGTCAAAAAGCAGAGCATTTAATTCTCTTTCCAATGATTGAATTCGGGCTGAAATCGATGGTTGGGATAGAAACAAAGCGTCGGCAGCTTTATTGAAGCTGTTGAAATGGATTACATACACGAAAGCTTCCAGATTATCAATATTCATTCCATCATCCCTTTTCTTATAAAAATTTCATCTCCTCAACAATCCTGCTGTTCCCCGAAAACAAACAGAGATACACCCGCCTCAAGTAGAGGAATGATGTATCTCCTGGTAATCCGGTAGATAATTGATTATTCCGATATGTTTAGTATATTTAAAATATAGACCACCACAACTGTTATGTCAATGCATATATTCTTCTGTCATTAACTCAAAAAAGCTGCAGACAGCCGCAGCTTTAATATACCTCTAAAGGCAATCATAGGATAAACAAGCCCTTAATCACCATTAAAAATTGGCAATCAAACCTTGCGTTAAAGCGGATGATTTATTGTCCCACACCGTGCTTGGAATAAACCGCCGCAGTACGGGGGCAACTTCGGAAGCAAACCGTTCGACCTGCTCCAGCTGCTCCGATTCCGTCAACCCATCCACGCTGATACTAAGCACCTGATGCCCATAAGCGGAATGATAATTCAAAATCTTCTCAATCACGCTCTCAGGGCTGCCTACCAGAATGGGGCCGTTCTCTATGTTATCCTCCAGATTTTTGAAAGGCGTATGGTTGTGCTTGGCTGATGCTGTAGATTGAAAAGCGTTGTAGTAAGGCCGGAAGCGATTGATTGCTTCTTCCTTAGTATTAGCCAGGTACAAGCTGCCCGCACCCGATCCGACGAGCGCCTTCGCAGGGTCATGTCCATAATACTCCAAACGTTCCCGATAATGATCGATTAACGCTTTATATTTAGCCTGCGGGTGAAAAGTATTCGATGAGAAGATAGGCTCTCCATATTTGGCAGCCAGCTCGGTTGATAAGGTGCTTGATGCACTGCCGTGCCACACGGGGATAGGCAGCTGAAAAGGCCTTGGCTGCGTCGTTACATTGTCCAGCGGCGAGCGATAACGCCCCTGCCATGTGACATTTTCCTCATTCCACAAGCGTTTGAGAAGAGCGTACCGCTCAGCGAGCGATTCCCACTGCTCCTCCTCTGAAATCCCAAATAGCGGATAGTGACGCGGATCATTTCCTTTGCCAATGATCAGTTCAATGCGTCCGCCTGAGAGATGATCAAGAGTCGCATAGTCCTCAGCAACACGGACAGGGTCCAGCACACTTAAAACTGTAACCGTCGTTAACAGCCGAATCCTGGAGGTTCTCGCGGCAATAGCGCTCAGGACAACCGGTGGCGAGGAAGACAAGAAAGGCTCTCCATGCCGCTCGCCTACACCATATGCCTCAAATCCCAGCCGTTCAGCAAGTATCGCCTGCTTCAGAACGTTCTCAAACTTTTGCTGCGTGGTCAAAGCTTCACCCGTCACAGCATTGGGCAAATTCATCATCAGGCTAAACAATGCGAATTTCATCTTGCATGGGCCCCCTCGTCAAAAGTTCTGTTTTCGGTGAATTCCATATTTGAAGCCGCTCCTATTCATGGGAGGCATTCCCATTATCGCGTAGGCTCTAGTGCTTGTTTCGACTCTGCGGCATAGCGGTTCACCGGAATGGTGAGTCCTAAATTTTCTCGCAAAGTATTATGCTCATATTCCGTTCTAAAGAGGCCGCGTTCTTGCAATATAGGCACGACTAGCTCAACAAAATCAGCTAATCCCCCGGGCACCACGGTGCGAATATTAAAGCCATCGGCGGCTTCCTCCTCGAACCATTGCTGGATCAGGTCAGCGATCTTCTCCGGTGTGCCTATAAACGCGCCCCTTGGCGTTGATGCACGAATGGCAACCTGGCGAAGTGTCAGGTTTTGCTCTTTCGCTTCTTTTTTTATTCGGTCAGTTGTACTGCGAAAGCTGTTGCTTCCGAACTCCCCTAGATCAGGAAACGGCTCATCAAGCGGAAATTGGGAGAAATCGAAATGCTCGAAGTAGCGGCCCAAATAATCAAGTGCACTTTCAATAGTAACTAGCTCTGCCACCTCCTTGTATTTGCGCTCGACCTCCTCTTCCGTACGTCCAACAATCGGTCCGATACCCGGGAAAATAAGGATATCCTCTGCGGAACGCCCATACAATTTAGCTCTGGATTTGACATCCCGGTAAAAAAGCTTCGCTTCCTCAATAGAATCATGTCCCGTATAAACGGCATCTGCCGATTTCGCTGCTAACTCCTTGCCCGATTCAGATGAACCCGCTTGGAAAACGACTGGATAGCCTTGCTTGGAGCGGGTGATATTAAGAGGGCCTTGCACAGAAAAGAATTGCCCTTGATGATTTAACCGATGCATTTTCTCCGGATTAAAAAACACGCCGCTCTTTTTATCTGCTACAAAAGCATCGTCCTCCCAGGAGTCCCACAGCCCTTTTACAACCTCTAGAAATTCCTCCGCTATTTGATAGCGTAAAGCATGAGACGGGTGCTCATCCTTACTGAAATTTTTCGCTGAGCCTTCAAGTGGTGAGGTCACGACGTTCCATCCCGCCCTGCCTCCGCTTAATTTATCAAGTGAACCAAACTGGCGGGCAACCGTAAAGGGCTCGCTATAAGATGAGGAAAGCGTTGCAACAAGACCAATCTTGGAAGTGACTGCGCTTAAAGCAGACAATATAGTAAGCGGCTCGAATCTGTTTAAAAAATGGGGGTTGGATTTTTCATTGATATAGAGGCCATCCGCAATAAAAAGAAGATCGAATTTTCCTGCCTCCGCAATTAATGCCTGCTGTCTATAGAACTCAAAATCAACACTCGCTTCGGTTGACACCTGTGGATGCTTCCAATAGGACATACTATTGCCAACACCATTAATATTTGCACCCAGCTTCAACATTCGTTGTTTAGACATATTCGCACTCCTTAGCTTATAGTTTATTTGTTAATACCAATTATTCTTATAGGAATTAATTAAAATCTTACTTTATCTCTCGCAGTTAGTCTAATAGACAATTTCTATTTAAAAATCTAAAAATCTGATCCATATGACATTTTCAGAACGAAAGCTGTACATCAGCGTGGGGCGTGGGGAGCAGCGTAAGAAGAACCGTCAGTGCTGTGAACGATAATAGCGGAAGTGTTATTCCTTTATCACCCGGAAATCGCAAAAAACAGAGTGATAAGGGAACAGTTAGTTCCGTTATCACTCTGTTTTTATGCAAATTGCGCTTATTTGTCCAAAATAACGGAATCCCGACTTCCGCTATGGTCTCAAATTGGGGGCGGCTGACAAAATAACGGAAATGTCTGTTCCGTTTCGTAACACGCAGCACTCCAGCGCTTGCGCTGTGACAATGCATGGCAGTCGGTCGAACACCACGCAGCATCCCGGAAGCGAACGATAATAGTGGAAGCGTTGTTCCTTTATCGCCCGAATATCCCGAAAAACAGAGTGATAAGGGAACAGCTAGTTCCGTTATCTCTCTGGTTTTGTGCAAATTGCACTTATTTGTTCAGAATAACGGAATACCGACTTCCGCTATGGTCTCAAATTGGGGGCGGCAGACAAAATAACGGAAATGTCTGTTCCGTTTCGTACCATGCAGCACTCCAGCGCTTGCTCTGTGACAATGCATGGCGATCGTCGAACACCACGCAGCATCCTGGAAGCGAACGATAATAGCGGAAGCGTTGTTCCTTTATCGCGCGGAAAGCCCATAAAACAGAGCGACAACGGAACGACTAGTTCCGTTATCTCTCTGTTTTTGTGCATATTGCACCTATTCATCCGAAATAACGGAATCCCGACTTCCGCTATGGGCTCAAATTTCAGGCGGCAGTCAAAATAACGGAAATGTCTGTTCCGTTTCGCACCGCGTGCAGCGATTCAGCACGCGGTGTGGCGCTGCATGACCGTCGATCAGCTGCAACTTTCCTACTGAACTCCAGGTTGCTTCGCGCTTCGCTTCGATGCTATCCACAAACCCCTCTGATCATCGAGCAAGTTAAACACAAAAAAACCAGCTCAGCCTCAAAGGCCTCACTGGTTTATGTAAAGATCTATTTACAGGATTAAGCAGATACCACTTTGATCACGTTGCGAACGGAATCAGCGGATTTATCAAGAGCTGTCTTCTCTTCAGGCAGAAGCTCCAATTCGAAAATTTTCTCGATGCCTTCGCCGCCCAACAATGTAGGTACGCCCATGAACAAGTTGTCATAGCCATATTCGCCTTGAAGCAATGCGATAGCAGGGATAATACGCTTCTTGTCCTTGATGATAGCTTCAGCCATTTGAACAAGGGAAGCTGCAGGTGCATAGTACGCGCTGCCGTTGCCCAACAGGTTAACGATTTCGCCGCCGCCTGTACGAGTCCGTTGTACAATAGCTTCGATACGATCAGCAGGAATCAATTTTTCGATTGGAATACCACCAACATTGGAGTAACGTACCAAAGGAACCATGTCATCACCATGACCGCCCAATACGAAGCCGCGCACATCTTCAACAGATACGTTCAACTCTTGAGCGATAAATGTGCAATAACGTGCTGTATCCAATACGCCGGATTGGCCGATTACGCGTTCTTTTGGGAAACCCAAAGCTTGGTAAGCCACATAAGTCATAGCATCAACCGGGTTGCTCAAAATGATTACGATGGAATTAGGGCTCGTTCTTTTTACGTTTTCGCAAACGGATCTTACGATGCCTGCATTCGTGTTAACGAGATCATCACGGCTCATACCCGGTTTACGAGCGATACCTGCAGTGATGATAACGATATCGGAGTTAGCTGTATCGTCGTAGTTGGAAGTACCAACGATGTTGCTGTCGAAGCCTTGAACAGGCGAAGCTTCCAGCATGTCCAAAGCTTTACCTTTTGTAGGGTTTTCCAGCTGTGGGATGTCCAGCAATACAACGTCTCCCAATTCTTTTTGAGCTGCTAGAAACGCAGTAGTAGCTCCAGTAAAACCAGCTCCGACAACAGTTATCTTCTTACGTGCGATTGCCATGATTAATTACCTCCTGAAATGTAGTTTCTAAAGATTCAAAAAGTGAGCTAACCAGGATTAAGGATGTGCCTCCGGCGCTGTTGAAAGTGTGTTCCTTTTACTAGACTATGCGGGGTGAATACATTTTCAAAGGCGGCACGTAAACTCTCCGACACATTTCCTGAACCCTTATCACTCTTTTTGAAAAATTGTAAAAGCAACCTTTCACTCGGTTGAGTGTGCTCTCGCTGACGTACGCGTTGCTTTCTACTCACAGCTAACTTCGAACCAATTTCACATATACGCTAAAAGCGTGTCAGCGAGACGCTTGGGCGTTAGCCTCAAGCTCTCGCTGACGTACGCGCTCCACGCTCCCCAAGTCCCATCGAAGCTCCTCACTCCCGCCACGGACAACCTTTCGTGGTCCAGGGGGCGAAACCTCTGGGGTCCCCCTTACTAAGGGGGATTTAGGGGGATGTGTTACGCCATATGCTTGATGATTTGGTCAGCGAACTCGGAGCATTTTACTTCAGTAGCGCCTTCCATCAAACGTGCAAAGTCATAAGTAACGGTTTTGTTGTTGATCGATGTTTCCATACCTTTGTAGATCAACTCAACAGCTTCCAACCAGCCCAGGTGTTCAAGCATCATAACGCCGGACAAGATTACGGAACCAGGGTTTACTACGTCCAAGCCAGCATACTTAGGAGCAGTACCATGAGTAGCTTCGAAGATCGCATGTCCAGTTACATAGTTAATATTTGCTCCTGGAGCAATACCAATACCGCCAACTTGTGCAGCCAATGCATCGGACAAGTAGTCGCCGTTCAGGTTCAATGTAGCGATAACGTCGAAATCAGTAGGACGAGTCAAAACTTGCTGCAACGCGATATCCGCGATAGCGTCTTTTACGATAACTTTGCCAGCTGCTTCAGCATCTTTTTGTGCTTGATTTGCAGCATCTGTACCTTGCTCAGCTTTGATTCTATCGTATTGTGCCCAAGTGAAAGTTTTATCGCCGAATTCTCTTTCAGCTAGCTCATAACCCCAGTTCTTGAATGCACCTTCAGTAAATTTCATGATGTTGCCTTTGTGTACCAAAGTCAATGTTTTACGGTTGTGCTTGATTGCGTACTCGATTGCAGCGCGAACCAAACGCTCAGTACCTTCGGAGGAAACAGGCTTAACACCGATACCGGAAGTTTCAGGGAAACGGATTTTCTTAACGCCCATTTCATTTTGCAAGAAATCGATCACTTTCTTAACTTCAGCGGAACCAGCTTCCCACTCGATACCTGCATAGATATCTTCTGTATTTTCACGGAAAATAACCATGTCAACAAGCTCAGGACGTTTAACAGGGGATGGTACGCCGTTGAAATAACGAACTGGACGAGAGCATACATACAGATCAAGCTCTTGACGAAGTGCTACGTTCAAAGAACGGATACCGCCGCCGATTGGAGTTGTCAAAGGACCTTTGATAGCTACGATGTATTCGCGAATAGCTGTCAAAGTGTCATTTGGCAACCAGCTGTTGTATTTATTAAAAGCTTTTTCGCCGGCATATACTTCGTACCATGCGATTTTCTTTTCGCCTTTGTATGCTTTTTCTACAGCTGCATCCAATACGCGTTTGGAAGCTGCCCAGATGTCAGGACCTGTTCCGTCGCCTTCGATAAAAGGAATGATAGGGTTGTTAGGTACGTTTAGCTTGCCGTCCGTGATAGTAATTTTTTCGCCTTCAGTAGGTGCGCTAAAGTTTTCGAATTGAGTCATGATTTCATTTGCCTCCTTAAAATTGGGAAAGTATAAACACAAAATTGAACGGGAGCCACGGCGCTTGTCCAGTTCAAAAGAACCAGACTTGGATCACGCTGTAACAACCCGTTGGTTGCAATAGACTTTATTGAAATCGATTAACGATTATCAATCGGAACATATTTTTGGTTGGAAAGACCTGTGTATTCAGCGCGAGGACGGATCAAACGATTGTTCTCGAACTGCTCAAGAATGTGAGCTGTCCATCCGGATGTACGGCTTACCGCAAAAATCGGTGTGAACAAATCACGAGGAATCTCCAGAGAAGTATAAACGGAAGCGGAGTAAAAGTCCACATTTGGCTTTAAGCCTTTTTGTCCGGTTACGATTTCTTCAATCTTAATTGACATATTATACCAGTTCATATTACCTGTAATTTTGCCCAGCTGTTCGGACATTTTTTGCAAATGCTTGGCACGTGGATCGCCGTTTTTGTATACGCGGTGACCAAAGCCCATAATTTTTTCTTTATTAGCCAGCTTCTCGTTGACATAGGACTCTGCTTTTTCAAAAGTACCGATATCCTCAAGCATAGCCATAACCGCTTCATTCGCACCGCCATGTAGGGGTCCTTTAAGAGCTCCGATAGCAGAAGTTACGCCGGAATAAATGTCGGACAATGTAGCTACGGTAACGCGAGCCGCGAAAGTTGATGCGTTCAATTCATGGTCTGCATGCAGCACCAAAGCTTTATCCAATGCTTCGATTGCCACTTTATCCGGGTCTTTGCCAATCAGCATGTATAGGAAATTCTCGGCAACGGAATCGCTTTGCTTAGGAGCAATCGGCTCTTTGCCTTCACGAATACGAGCAAATGCAGCAATGATAGTAGGAATTTGAGCTTGCAATTTAATCGCTTTGCGCAGGTTGGATTCCGGCGACATGTCGTTGGCTTCTTCGTCATACAAGGCTAGACTGGAAACAGCCGTACGAAGTGCAGCCATCGAATTCGTATCCTTAGGATACGTTCTGATTTGATCGATCACTTGACTTGGTACAGCTGCATATTGATTTAGATCTTTAACCAATTGAGCCAATTCGGAACGGTTAGGCAGCTTGCCATACCATAGTAAATAAGCTACCTCTTCAAATGTCGCATTTTCAGCCAAATCATCAATATCATAGCCGCGGTAAGTTAAAACACCGTCAATAATGGAGCTGATCGAGGACGTTGTAGCAACAATGCCTTCTAAACCTTTAGTAGCAGTCAAAACAATCTCTCCTTTACTTTACATGTTCGTATAATAACTACTATATCATAAATTACTGTTCACAAGAAAAACTCCTGATCGAAGTCCTTTTCGAAGAAATACATTCGTTACGGTATCATTCATTTTACCCAAGGTCGAATGTTTATTACTCTACTATAATTGATTTGGCAAACAATGTGAACAAAACAAGACATAAAAATTCATTATCAGCACAATAAACTTATGCTATCCCTTAGTATTAGGATTGACTCCAAACACTCGATGCTACGGGCTTATTCTTTCCATTATCCGCTTAATGAACCCTAATAAATCATGGTGAATGAATCATATTGCGTGAAAAATGCAGGCGGATCTAATTAGTTATTCGTAAGCCCCAGACAAAAAAAGACTCTCAATCCATAAGGAAAGAGAGCTATGTTCAACAGCAATTGCTCCCCATTCAAACAACACTCGCGTTGGAGCCATCAATAAGATTCAGCTCCAACGATGGTATGACTGGAAAGGACAAATAACACAGAAACCCTAGGTTAATTGAACGTCATTCCTGCAATGATGTTTCCCTCGTGCACAAAACTGTTAAATTATTATTAGAAATTTTGCTCTCACTGAAATAGGTGGTAAAATAGTGCTTATATGCCAAAAAAAATTAATGTTCACTAAAAGCGATATGCTACAATGTGCACACTATGGAGGAGTCTTATGCCAAACAGCCGCAGAATCGGCATCATTGATATCGGTTCCAATTCCATACGTCTTGTTATTTATGAAATAAATCCGCTAAATGCCTATAGAGTTATTGGTGAATTCAAGCAATCCGCCCGGTTAAGCCAAAGAATTGGTCCTGACAATACTTTGCCTACTGACGATGTTCAAGCTATTGTCGGGATTTTATCGCATTTCAAACAAATATGTAATGCTAATCAGGTGACGGAAATTCGTGCAGCGGCGACAGCTGCCATACGTAATGCTGCTAATTCTCAAGCTATCATTCGAACGTTGCATATTCAGTCCGGCATACAAGTTGAGCTTCTATCCGGCGAGGACGAAGCAAGGCTCGGTTTTCTTGGCATGATTCATTCATTGGATATTCCAGATGGTATCGTTATCGATATTGGTGGCGGAAGCACAGAGGTTACGATATTCCGCAACCGCACAAGATTGAAAAGTGTCTCGTTTCCATTTGGAGCGGTAAATACAGGCCGCAGATTTGCTACCAACGGTGATTGCAGCGAAGAGCAATTAAAACTAATTCGCCACATGGTTCAAGAGGCCGTCGCTAACGAGCCATGGATCAAAATGCATCCCGGATTGCCTCTCATAGGGCTAGGTGGAACGATCCGCAGCCTTTGCAAGATCAATCAAAAAAGGCAAAAGTACTCACTTCCGGTTACACATAATTACCCTATTTCCTCCATGGATATGGATGAGTTAATGCAATGGCTGTCCTCCCTTCCAAGTGATAAGAGAAAGAAAGTGGATGGACTATCCAAAGAGCGCTTCGACATCATTGTTCCTGGAATGATCCTTTTGCAAACCTTGTTCGAAGCAACAGGCTCCTCCCATTATGTGATTAGCGGCGCAGGCTTGCGCGACGGGCTGTTCATTGAAACTTTTTTACCTGATCATTTTGCTTCTATGAGCCTTCTGGAGCATAGCACACGCAACCTTCTTGCCCTTCATTCCACAGCCCCTGTCGCCCATCTGGAGCAGGTTACAGCGAATGCTGAAGTGCTGTTTAACGCTCTGCAAAGCATACATGAATTGGACGGTCGCAGCCTGCAAGTTTTGCGTGCTGCCGCCTTATTGCACCGTATCGGCGTGGCCGTAAATTATTATCATTTTGTTAAGCATTCCTTTTATTTAATTGCCCATTCCCGTCTCGACGGACTATCTCACAGAGAAACTCTTGTATGCGCAGCTGCCGCTTCCTATAAAACCAAAAACAAAGCCCAGCAGGTTTGTTTGCAGCATAAGGATATACTGTCCGAGGTCGATTTGGATGTAATTACAAAGCTCGGAACGATTCTCCAACTGGCAATAGCTTTGGATATTTCCGAAACGCAATCAATATCGTCGATCACCGCCGATATTGATCCCAAAAGCTTACTTATCCATGCTCAATTGAAAAAAGACCCCTCTTTCGAATTAAGAGAGGCCGAATCTGTACAAAAGGAATTCAGCAAAATTTGGGGCTTGAAGCCGGTTATTCATACTTCTTGATGCTGCGGCTTCTTTTTCCATGATTTAATTTTCATTGCTTCAAACTGGCTGCGCAGCGGTTTCTTATCATTGACTATCCGTGAATATAAGCCGCTCGGCTGCAGCAGGCGTGCCTTGACGTTATCCCCCAAGCTTAGCTCCAGTATCCGGATCAGCGTTTCCTGAAGATGCTTGTCAAACACTGGACAAATAAGCTCGATTCTCCGAGTTAAATTCCGCGTCATCCAATCCGCACTGGAAATATACACTTCTGGCTCTTGATCGTTTTGGAAATATAAAATACGCGAATGCTCCAAAAACCTGTCGACTATGCTAATAACCTGAATATTTTCGCTTAATCCCGGTACGCCCGGACGCAAGCAGCAAACACCACGTATGATTAAATCTATCTTGACTCCGGCTTTGGAAGCCTCGTACAGCTCCTCCACCATCTGTTGATTCGATAAGGAATTTAGCTTGGCAATAATATGAGCCGGCTTGCCCTCTAAGGCATGCTGGGCTTCACGGCGTATTTTCTCGAACAGCTTATCCTTCAAGTCTGTGGGCGCGACCCCAAATGCCTTCCAATTATGCGGTGCGGAATAACCCGTAACTTCATTAAAGAGCGCAGACGCATCCTCTCCAATGATCATATGGGATGTGAACAGACCTACATCTGTGTACAGCCTCGCAGTGCTGTCATTATAATTGCCTGTCCCTACATGCACATAACGCCGCAATCCGTCCTGTTCCTGACGCACTACCAATGTGATTTTTGCATGTGTTTTCAAGCCAACCAGACCATATACAACATGGCACCCAGCCTGTTCAAGCTTTCTGGCCCAAGCAATATTACGCTCCTCGTCAAACCGCGCCTTCAGCTCAACCACAACCGTAACCTGCTTGCCGGACTCCGCAGCACTTGCCAAAGCTTGAATCAACGGTGAATTTCCGCTGACCCGATACAACGTCATTTTGATAGCCAAAACTTGACTATCGTAGGCCGCTTGGCATATAAAATCAGTTACAGCATCAAAAGATTCATAAGGATGATAGAGCAGAACATCCTGATGCTTCAGCTTATTAAAAATATCTTCCGTATCAGCCAATTCATGAGGATAAGCTGCCTCAACCGGTTTATACCTCAATTGCTCATAACCTTTTAAAGTACCTGCCAGCTTCATAAAATAAGTCAAATCCAAAGGACCATCGATTTCAAAAATATTGTCCATAATTTCGAATTCATCCTGAAGTACATTGAGCGCATACGGATGAATTCCCTTCTGCACCTCCAGACGAACCGGAGAGCCCCAGCGCCGGCGGCGCAGCTCCTTCTCAATTTCCTCCAACAGATCCTCCGCGCCTTCTTCATTCAAGGTTAAATCGGCATTGCGCGTCAATCTGAAGCCATGTACGGAAATAGGTGTGTAGCCGGAAAACAACGTATGGATATGCTGCTCAATTAAATCCTCCAGCAAAACGAATTCGTGCTTCTTGCTGTTGGATCGTGCAGGCACCTCAATACAACGCGACAAATTAGAGGGAACCTGAACAATGGCAAAATAAGGCTCGTCCTCTGGGTCATCGCCTTCCTTCATCAGAACTACCGCTAAATATACAGCTTGAGTATGTACCAAGGGAAATGGACGGCTCTGATCGACTGCCATAGGGGTCAGCACTGGAAATACGATTTCATGATAGTAAGAATCCATCGCTTTGCGCTGATTCATATTGAGGTCTTCGTAATCCGTAAAGAGAATGCCTTCTTTGGCCAGCTGCCTGGTAACATCACGATATGATTTGTATTGTTCCGCTACCATTTTGGCCGACCGCTTCATGATACGTTTGAATAAACCTGCCGGTGTATAGCCGGTGAAATCCTTTTTCACGTACCCGGCTTTAATCTGATCTTTGACCCCAGCAACACGAACGCTCATAAATTCATCCAAATTGGATGAAACGATGGCAAGGAATTTCACCCTTTCCAGCAACGGTGTATCGGCATCCTGAGCTTCCTCAAGCACCCTCCAGTTAAACTCGATCCAGCTCAAGTCGCGATTGATATAGTTTGATGAAGCTTCTCTTTCTCTTTGCGCCATCTCTTTCATATTGTCCTCGTAACCTCCATAGGATTCGACCGTTTTCGCGAATGAAATAAACAAATGCGAGCTTATTATCATTCATCTATCTTCATGGTAGTTCGACAATGTAATCAGAAGATGTGAAGTTTGTAAATTCTATGTAAAGATGAGAAAAGCTTTTTCGATTAAGATACATTCATGTCTTTGTAAGCATTTCTTTCTATAAACAGCTTATCGTTGAATATTTTATTGCATTTGCAGTAATTTATACAGCTCAGGAGCCGTTTTGTCGATACGCGTAGGCTTCCAATCCCGATTCACCCACACATGCCGCGTGCTTCCACTAACGAGCAGCTCCGTTCCGCGTCTAATTTCTGAACTAAAATGCACTCGCAAATGAGTATATTCTTCAATCCTCGTACATATGGTTATCAAATCATCGTATTTAGCCGGAAGCTTGAACTGCATTTGTGCATCCACTAAAGGCAGCAGTAAACCTTGCTCTTCGATTTTATGATAAGGCATGCCAAGGGTGCGAATTAACTCAGTCCTGCCTATTTCAAACCAATTCAAATAATTCGCATGATAAACGACACCCATTTGATCCGTCTCTTGATAACGAACCCTAATCGTATGCTCAAACCATGGTGATGAAGAAGACATAGGAACCCCCTTAGAGATATCGCAAGAAATCTATTGGTCATGAGTAAAAAAAAAGAGTGAAACCGATGTATAGACTCGACTTCACTCTTGGGGGGAAGCTACAACGCCCTAGCTTCTATTATAGGACGCGTGCACGACCCGAATAGATTACGCCTACTTCCGGATAGATCGATACCTCTACACCGTCTCTGATGAGCTCCAAAGCGCCATCAACACCAACAATAACAGGCTTGCTCAAGCTGATTCCGACAACTGCCGCGTGGGAAGTAATGCCGCCTGTCTCTGTAATGATTGCGGAAGCTTTCTCAATGGCAGGGATGTATTCCTTGTCCGTAGTTAAAGTAACAAGAATGCAGCCTTCCACCGCTTTGGCGTTAGCTTCTTGTGCAGTGCGGGCAACGACAACCTTGCCGGTAGCGATTTGTGTTCCAATACCTTGACCCTTGGCGATCATTTCACCAATTTGGTGAACTTTAATTATGTTTGTTGTTCCCGAGCGGCCTACAGGTACGCCTGCCGTAATGACAACTGTATCGCCAAGGCTAACATGGCCGGCTTTTACACTGCTGTCTACTGCATGCTCGAACAGCTCGTCCGTCGTTTTGCAGTCTTCACCTTTAATTGGCACAACACCCCATACCAACGATAAACGGCGCAAAACATGATCAATTGGAGTAACGGCAATGATTGGAGCTTTCGGACGGTATTTGGATACCATACGTGCCGTATATCCGCTCTCCGTAGCTGTCAAAATCGCTCTCGCTTCCAAATCCAAAGCTGAGCTGGCTACCGCTTGACTGATTGCTTCGGTAACTGTTTTTTGCTGTGCATTGCTTTGACGAATGAAAATTTCGCGATGCTCAAGCGCCGCTTCTGCACGCTCAGAAATTTTGGCCATAGTCAAAACGGACTCAATCGGATATTTCCCAGCAGCCGTTTCGCCTGACAGCATAACAGCATCCGTTCCATCAAAAATCGCATTCGCCACGTCACTTGCTTCCGCACGAGTCGGACGCGGGTTGCGCTGCATGGAATCCAACATCATAGTAGCTGTAATAACCGGTTTACCCGCTTGGTTACATTTTTTGATCATTGCCTTTTGTACGATCGGCACATCTTCAGCAGGAATCTCAACTCCAAGGTCTCCACGCGCTACCATCAAACCATCCGAAACCTCAAGGATTTCATCCAAATTATCGACACCCTCTTGGTTTTCGATTTTGGAAATAATCTGAATATGGTTCGCATTGTGACGCTCCAGAATCTCACGAATCTCAATAACGTCACTCGCTTTGCGCACGAATGAAGCAGCGATGAAATCTACCCCCTGCTCAATACCAAACACTATATCATTAGCGTCCTTTTCTGTAATACCAGGCAAATTGATTTTCACGCCAGGTACATTAACGCCCTTCTTACCGCCCAACAGACCCCCGTTAACGATACGGCATTTGATTTCGGTGCTGTTCACATCCGCAACTTCCAAACCGATCAAACCATCGTCAATCAAAATGGTCGCGCCAATTTTAACATCCTTCGGCAAATCTTTATACGTAATATGAACACGCTCAGCGTCCCCAACAATTTCTTCTGTTGTCAGTGTAATAAAGTTGTCTTGAACAAGCTCAACCTTTTGATCATCCTTCAGCTTGCCTGTACGAATCTCCGGTCCCTTGGTATCCAACAGGATGGCTACGATTTTATCCAATTCCTGAGAAGCTTGGCGTACATTCTTGATCCGGTTGCCGTGCTCTTCAAAGTCCCCATGTGAGAAGTTCAGTCTAGCTACGTTCATACCTGCATTTATAAGCTTTTTGAACATGTCCAGTGATTCACTCACCGGACCGATTGTACATACAATTTTCGTTTTACGCATGATTATGATTACCCTCCTGAATGTAAGTAAACCTTCCGATTTGTCTGAACTTTTTATACCGATCTTCGACTAGTTCTTTCTCTGTAAGAGCCGTTAGTTCCTGCAAATGCTTTATTAAGGTTTGTTTAATCTCCAGAGCCAATGATTGGACATCACGGTGGGCTCCTCCGCGCGGTTCCTGGATAATCCCGTCAATAACGCCAAGATTTAAAATATGCTCCGCAGTGATTTTCATTGCATCAGCTGCTTCCCCTGACCTTGAAGCATCTTTATATAGGATCGATGAAGCCGCCTCAGGCGTGCTAACTGAATAAATCGCGTTCTCCAGCATAAAGACCCGGTTGCCTACTCCTAATGCAAGCGCACCTCCGCTTCCGCCTTCCCCGATAACTACACATAGAATTGGAACTCCAAAAGAAGCCATTTCCATTAAATTTCTGGCAATTGCTTCGCTTTGTCCACGCTCTTCAGCTGCGCTGCCGGGATAAGCTCCAGGCGTATCGATAAAAGTAATGATAGGACGTTTAAACTTGTTCGCTTGCTTCATTAATCGCAAGCCTTTACGCAGTCCGTCAGGATGAGGCATACCGAAGTGTCTTGCAATATTATCCTTCGTATCCTTACCCTTTTGATGGCCGACCACCGTTACCGGTATTCCGTTCAAACGCGCCAATCCACCGACGATAGCCAAGTCGTCACCATATAACCTATCGCCATGCAGCTCCATAAAATCTGTAAAAATAAGCTGTATGTAGTCCAAAGTCGTTGGACGCTGAGGATGACGAGCCAGCTGCATTTTCTCGGAGGTCGACATGCTGCTGTATAGCTGAGCAGCCAACTGCTCGTAGCGCTGCTCCAATCGGGCTATTTCATCCGAGAAGTCCATTTGCTTATCAGAGCCGAATTTCCTAAGCTCCTCAATTTTGGACTTTAGCTCAAGAAGCGGCTGCTCAAAGGGCAATTCACCCGCCATTTGCCACATCCCCCTTCACTACGTGCATATCCAATAATCTAACTAGCGTGCCTTTAATTTCCTTACGGGCAACTACCATATCCACATGCCCGTGCTTTAAGTTGAACTCTGCAGTCTGGAAGTTATCCGGAAGCTTCTGACGGATCGTCTGTTCAATAACCCGGCGCCCGGTAAAACCGAAGGCTGCTCCAGGCTCAGCAATAATGTAATCACCTAGCATCGCATAACTAGCCGAAACGCCACCGAAGGTCGGATCTGTAATTACCGAAATAAACAAGCCGCCTTGTTCATTCAACTGAGCTATGGCTGCGCTTGTCTTGGCCATTTGCATCAAGCTGAGTATACTCTCCTGCATGCGGGCTCCCCCGGAGGTGGAGAATACAATCAACGGATATTTCTTCTGAATGGCATGCTCAATAGCTATAGTTACTTTCTCACCGACAACAGAACCAAGGGAGCCGCCCATAAAATCGAAGCTCATTACAGCAACGATGACCGGAAAACCGCCTATAGTTCCTTCGCCTGTAATAACCGCGTCACTCATACCAGTAGCTTCCGTAGCTTTATTGTATTTGTTCACATAATCCGGAAATTCAAGCGGATCCTCTGAAATCATTTCACTATCATATTCAAAAAAACGGCCCTCATCCATAACCAACTGAATGCGCTCGACCGCATTTAATTTGAAATGATAACCACAGGCTGTACAAACCTTAAGGTTTTTGTCCAATTCCTTAGTAAATTGAATGGTGGCGCACTTCGGACATTTATTCATTAAGCCTTCAGGAATTTCCCTTCTTGGCTTGTCCTCAGGAACTATTTCCACACCATCCGCCGCACGCTGAACAGGTCTATCCGAGCCTGGTATTGTGGCGTACTTTCTCTTCTTCTGAAATAAATCTTTAAATTGCACGATCTGCACCTCGCTTGCGGTTGATGTTCAAATGCGGTCCATCTAAGATCTATGCAAAATGGAATTCAGCACATCTTGAACCTCTTCCAGTTCACCTTCAGGGACTACAATTTCAAACTGGTTTTTCGTCATATTAATGGCCCGCACCTGGACAAGAAAGCCCTCTTCTGTCAGTTTCGTCTTGATTCTATCCGCAATTTTCGCTGTCGGAGCTATATAAATAACGGTCCACATGAAAAAAGACCTCCTGAACATAATGCACTAATAATATCATATCTTCTCTTTTTCCCGCAACAAAGGCTTATTGCTAATTAAAATGTGTATGGAAATACCGAGGCCAGCTCCCGTCAGAGCGGCCGCAGGTATATAATATCCCTTTATGTTGGTTCGTCTTTCGTATCCGGCACATCCAGATCCATTTCATCTTGATGCCTGTGAGCTATACGTGCGGATGCTGCAGCGGCAAGGCCGGCAACTAAATCATCAAGAAATACATGAATACCGCTCGGGTGGTCATTGAGCTCCCGTATAATGCCCATCTTTTCTTTATCCAAATAGCCAAAGCTGGTTAGGCCAATCATACCATAGACATGTACAATACCGAGAGCCAACGTCTCATCGACGCCATACAAGGATTCATCACGTTCCATAATGGATTGCAGCGGCTCAGGAAGCAGCTTTTGTTCAGCCAGTTCATCCAAAGCAATGCCTGTATATAAGGTATATTGCACTTCTCGCTTTTTCAAAACGGTAAGGACGCTGTCGATGCAGTCTTCCTTTTGCAGCTGCGGATTGTAAGGAAACTGCAGCTTGTAAACGATATCGGCCACCTTCTCAACGGTGACTCCCCGTCTTCCCAAGCTTTCCACTATGTGCTGATGGGACATGTGACATCGCCTCCTCCATAACTCGGAATGACCTTCCGGGTTACTAAATGTATGCGGAGGAGCAGCGATTTATAATATCATAATTTATTAGTTTATTGCGAAGCTCAACGATTTTGTAAGTAAAAAAATTATTTCACTTTTACGGATTCTTTGCCAAGCAGCTCTTCAATGGCCTGGAACAGCTTCGGTGAAGGCTTCACTTTATATTGATCGCTCAAGCCCAACGTTTTTTGGCTTTTCTCATAATACAGGATAACGGACAAGGGTCCTCCTTGCTCTGCAAGCAGCTGCTTCAGAGCTGTCAATACTTGCGGCTGCTCATGATCAGCCGAGATCTTGACATATACCCGCTGCGGACGCGAGGCCGTCGATGAGGACGTGCCTACCGGAGCGGCCGATCTGGTCGGCTGGGCAGCGGACGCGGGACTTACTGCTCGGCCCGGCGAATTCGGCCGTGCAGCGGAGCCAGACTGAGGCGGGCGCGCCGTCTGGCCGGACGAAGCCACGCGCGGCGCGGCAGCACCTTCGCGGGCCTGTGGCTGCAGCGAAGCTTGCGCTTGGCGGCTGGGAGCCGCAGAGCGGCCCCCAGCGCCGGCAGGAGCTGGGTGATCGCCACCAGTGCGGGCGGAAGCATTATGCCCAGCAGGGCGGCGCACAGCCTTCAGCTGCAGCTGAGGATCACTCAGCGCTACCAGCTGATCGGCAAGCAGCTTAATATCCTCGTCCCCCTGCTGCAGCTTGGCCCGGACCAGAACGGGATTCCCCTTCTGGACGAGTGGCGCGAACTGCTTCCAAGCTTCCGGAAACAATACGACCTCCACCTTGGCTACACGGTCCTCCAGCTCCATGAAAGCCATGGGCTGGCCTTTCTTGGTCACAATCGTCTTGTTGGACAGCACCAACCCCGCTACAATCACCTCGCTGTTGTCAGGCAGCTCCTGCAGCTGATGGAGCATATCAACCTCAATCACCCGCAGCACCGCTTCATAGTCATCCAACGGACTGCCAGAGATGTAAAGTCCCAACAGTTCTCGCTCCAGCTCCAGCTGCTGGGTCATTGTAAAGGGTCGAATCTCCGGATATTCGACCTCCCAGTGAACATCCTCGACGAACCCGAACAAATGGAGCTGCAAATCATCCCGCTCCTTACGCCATTTGACAGCAGCTTCAATCGTCTCTTCGAGCATCGCCAGCTGCTGAGCCCGGTGTCCGGTCAGCGAGTCGGCGGCTCCGCCTTGAATAAGCGACTCAAGCACCCGCTTGTTGCACACTCGCAGATCGACCCGCCGGCACAGGTCGAGCAAGCTCTTGTAGGGGCCGCTGCCGCGCTCCTGCATGATCGACTCGATCGCATGCGTGCCGACGTTCTTGATCGCGGCGAGTCCGAAGCGAATCGCTCCCGCACGCGATTGCGCTGCAGCTGCATCCGCGCCAGCAGCGGCACTGCCGCCAGCGAGGCCCGGCTGCGCCGCAGGCGTAAACACGACGCCGCTCTCATTGACGTCGGGCGGCAGCACGACGATGCCCATGCGGCGGCATTCGTCCACATATTCAGCCACCTTATTGTGGCTGCCCATTACGGCTGTCAGCATAGCAGCCATAAATTGGACCGGATAATGCGCCTTCAAATAAGCGGTCTGAAACGCTAGAACGCCGTAAGCTGTCGCATGAGCTCGGGGGAAGCCATAGTCAGCGAAGCGTACGATCATGTCGTACACCTTGTTCGCCTCCGCTTCACTAAAGCCTTCGCTCACGCTGCCTTTTACGAAATGCGCGCGCTCCTCGTCCAGCACCTCGCGCTTCTTCTTGCTGACCGCACGCCGCAGCAGATCGGCCTCTCCGAGGCTGAACCCCGCCATTTTGGAAGCAATCTGCATGATTTGCTCCTGATACACGATAATCCCGTACGTATCTCCAAGAATCGGCTCCAATAAAGGATGTGGATACTCCACTTCCAGCTCGCCATGCTTGCACCCGATGTACCGTGGAATAAAATCCATTGGACCTGGTCGATATAACGCTACCACTGAAATAATATCCTCGAAATCCGAAGGCCTCAAATCCTTCAGCACCCGGCGTACTCCAGCCGACTCCAGCTGAAATACACCTGTCGTGTCGCCACGGCTTAGCAGCTCATAGGTTGCAGGGTCATCCATGGGAATCTTGTGGAAATCTACAGATTCCCCTGTCTGCTCCTTGATCCATTGGAGCGTACGCTCGATAATAGACAAGGTTCGCAAGCCAAGAAAATCCATTTTGAGCAGTCCAATGGCTTCCAAATGCTCCATTGAATACTGGGTCAATGCAGTCTGCTCATTGCCTTCCTGCAGCGGTACATATTGTGTCAGCGGCTCCCGGGAAATAATTACTCCTGCTGCGTGTGTAGAAGCATGCCGGGGCATCCCCTCAACCTTCATCGCAATCTCAAGCAATTGCGCTGTCTTCGGCTGTCTCGCGGCAAGAGCTTTCAAGTCGGGATTGGCTTCGATAGCCTCCGCCAATGTCATCCCGAGCTGAGACGGTATCATCTTGGCAGCGCGATCCACTTCTCCATAAGGAATATTCAGCACTCTGCCCACATCGCGAACAGCCGCCTTTGCCGCCATAGTTCCGAATGTAATAATTTGGGCTACCCGATCGCGTCCATATTTATCCACCACATAATCTATAACCTCGTCACGGCGCAAATCGCTAAAATCAATATCAATATCGGGCATCGAAATCCGTTCCGGATTAAGGAATCGTTCAAACAATAATTGATAACGGATCGGGTCTACATCCGTGATCTTCAGTACATACGCTACCAGGCTGCCGGCAGAGGAACCCCGGCCCGGCCCTGTTACGATGCCTTGCTGATGAGCAAAACGGATAAAATCCCAAACAATTAAAAAATAATCGGAAAAGCCCATTCGTTCAATTACAGATAACTCATATTGGAGTCTTTCCTCAAGCTGCTTGCGGTAGCTGTTATCCTCTGATTCTAACCACGCTTCGACATTCCCATAACGCTCCTCAAGCCCTGTCCGACACAATTCAGCAAGATAACTGCCTGCTGTCGCATTGGGTGGAATAGGCTCGAACTGCGGCAGGATCGAACGGCCGAATTCGAGCTCCAGCTCACATCGTTCCGCCACGATTCGACTATTTTCTATCGCCTGCGGCACATGAGGGAACAGACGCTTCATCTCTTCTTCGCTTTTCAAATACAGCTGGCTTGAGTGGAAGCGCAACCGTTCCGTATCGTCCACCGTCTTGCCTGTCCCTATGCAAATCAGAATATCCTGGACCGCATGATCCGGCTCACGAACATAGTGAACGTCATTGGTCGCGATCAACGGAATGCCTGTATCCTCGCTCAATTGGAGCATGCTTTGCATCACTTTTTTCTGCTCCATCAACCCATGATCCTGAAGCTCCAAGAAAAAATCATCACCAAAAATGTCCTTGTAACGAAGCGCAGCAAGCTTGGCCTCCTCGTAACGGTCATGAAGCAAGTGCTGGGAAACTTCACTTCCAAGACATGAGCTGGTGCAAATAAGCCCTTCCGAATATTCAGCCAAATGCTTAGGGTCAATCCGGGGCTTGTAATGATGTCCCTCCAAATGTCCTATTGAGCACAGCTTCATCAGGTTTTGATAGCCGGTATGATTCTTGGCGAGCAATATTAAATGATAAATCGGCTGGTCCTTCCGAGCCCCTTTATCCCGAAGCGAGCCTGCCGTGTAGTAAACCTCGCAGCCGATAATCGGCTTGATGCCGCGCTGCTTGCAAGCTTTATAGAAAGGTATGGCTCCATACATGACGCCATGGTCGGTCAACGCCAATGCCTTCATTCCGAGGTCGGCCGCCCGTCCAACCAGATCATCGATGCGCGCCGCACCATCCAGCAAACTATATTCGCTATGTACATGCAGATGGACAAAATCGCTCACCCGCTCCACCCCCTTGTTGGTAATCCTTATGCCGCCAAAAATATTTCTTTTATTTTATCATAATACGAACACTTGTACCATAGATTAGACAAGCAGGACATCATGCGTGGTAATAAAGGAAGGATGGGAACGAGGAATGTCAAGCTTTTTAACAAAATGCGTAGTCGATTTTTTTGTGGCGTTCGGAGTTGTTCTTGGAGGAACTATGCTTGGCGGCATAGCAGCCGTATTTATTATGGAACCGCCTACAACCCGAATGCTGCTAATCTCGGAGCAGATCAAAATCTGGGCGCTGGTAGCTGCAGTAGGCGGGACGATCGACCCCATTCGTGTAATCGAGAGCAACTTGGTTGAAGGCTATATGTCGCCCGCGATCAAACAAATTTTATATATCGTATTTGCTTTTATAGGAGCCCACTCAGGCACGACACTGATTCAATGGATTTGTAAAGGAGGCAGCGGCAATTGAAGGTACCGCCCTTTGAACAGTTTACCGGGCTGATGAAAGCAACGGGCCTGCTTATTGCCGGGGGCATTATCGGCTGCGCTGTATTTACTGCAATTTACCATCACCATCTTAATACGGTACTTATAAAAAATAAAGAGCTCCAGGCTGAGAATGAAAAGCTTATTCAAGACAATAATTCGTATAAAAAAAGCAAAAATCAGCAAAGCACAATCAATCAAATTGATGTCACCGTGGAATCGGGAGATCTCGATCCTCTCGATAAGGTAACCGAGCAAGAAATCGAACGCCGCCTGCGCAATGATCTCAGTGTCGTCAAAGGGCAAAAAATAACTTATTTTGCGGAATCGCCCCATGTGTATCAACGACTGCTGGCCCAGAAAACGTACCATGCCATTCAGGATAAGGATTATACCGTCAATGTTAAAATCATGCTGTTAATCCATACAGAGCTTAAGGTCTGGGTCACGGCAAAGGAATGGAGGCGCACCGTCCCATAGACAATATTGAGAACACAAAAATGAGAACTGCTTTAGCGGGAGTCGCGGATCACTGCAGCCACTCTTTATTAGCCAGCCTCGTTGCATTTCCCAACAAAAATCGTTACATTAATAAAGATCCCGTTTGGACGTCATTTCTGCGCCACACCATGGATACAACTAAGAAATGAATAAAAGGATGTGCCTGTGATGGAAATTCTCCAAGCTTTGTTACCTATATTTATTTTTGTCCCATTAATTTTATCGGTCTATTACAGCTTTCGGTCAAGGAGAAACCAGGATCCCAAGCTTCGCGGGATTTATGCGGCACGCATGAACATCGCGATGGGCGCAATGCTTGTTGTTATCGCTGTTTCCCAGCTGTTTTTCTTTACAGATTCCAACCTGCGCCGCGTTTTTGGCACCATTTGCTTCCTGCTTGGCCTGTTTAACCTGTTCGCGGGTCTGCGCAATCATAGCGCTTATAGCAAGCTGTAGACATTCCCGAGCTTAAACCTGATCGATGAATTGGGCGGTCAGCATCGCTTTGGCTACCAATGTCGGACCGTGATAAATTCCCACATCAATTTTGCCGAATTTGCGGCTGACCTCAATTATTTTGGGATGGATTTCGATTTGGCTGTCGATTTGCACCGGCTTTACAAAATAAGAGGACATGTTGTCCATCACGAGGTCGCCCTTCTTCACATTCTGTACAACATGATAAGCCGCTTGCGTCATCAGAATCGTCAATACCCCCTCTGAGACTGTCCCGAGCTGATTCGTCATCTGAGGCGTAATCAAGCCCCGGTAAACCGTCTGCCCTTCCTTGCTTCGCTCCTCCTCAAACCCGGACCAGATCAAATCCTCAAACGTTTCGCCGTTTTGCGGCTGGCGTTGGATTTGCTGCATCGCTTTAAGCACGTCCTTGCGACTGATAACCGCCATTACTTTGCGATTCGTATCAATCACCGGCAGCAGATCTATACCCTCCCACACCATCATATGGGCAGCAGAGGCTACTGAAGTGTTAAGAGCAGCTGTCAACGGGTTGCGGGTCATCAGCTTATCCATCGTCTGCTCCGGCAGTGCTCCAATCAAATCCTTGGAGGTTATCATCCCTGTCAACCGGTTCCATTCATCAACTACGGGAAATCGGCTATGTCCTGTCTGTTCGTGAAGCTGCTGCCAATCCTTCAGCATATGATGACCCTTAAGAACCATAACCTGCATTTGCGGAGGTACAATATCCTCGATAAGCAGTATTTTTTTCTTGATGAGACGGTCATAAATAGCTCTATTAATCATCGATGCCACTGTATAAGTGTCATAGCTGCTCGATATTATTGGCAGATCCAGCTCGTCCGCCAGCTTTTTCACCTCATCGCTAGTGCCGAAACCTCCTGTAATTAACACACCCGCCCCTTGCTCCAGTGCACATGTATGGGCTTTACTGCGGTTTCCTACAATGAGCAAGCTGCCCGGATCAATATAGCGCATCATAGCATCCTGCTGCATCGCCCCGATAACAAACTTGTTCAATGTCTTTTGCAGTCCATCCAGACCACCGAGCACTTCCCCGTCCACGATATTAACAACCTCAGCAAAGGTTAGCTTGTCTATGTTATCACGCAGTTTTTTTTCTACACGGATGGTTCCGACCCTCTCTTTGGTACTGACTAGACCAAGATTATCCGCTTCCTTTATGGCACGGTAGGCTGTTCCTTCACTAACCTCAAGCTTTTCAGCTATTTTTCGAACCGAGATTTTGGAACCTATCTTAAGACCCTCGATATATTT
Organism: Paenibacillus sp. GCM10027630; assembly: GCF_042676305.1. NCBI lineage: Bacteria > Bacillati > Bacillota > Bacilli > Caryophanales > Paenibacillaceae > Paenibacillus > Paenibacillus sp. GCM10027630. The sequence continues at coordinate 44,589 of NZ_JBHTGY010000045.1, forward strand.
TAAAATTTGTTCATGCTTGGTAGCTGCTTCCTGCGTTGATTGCTCCAAAACTGTTACACCCCGTTTCACAATACTGTATTATTCTGTATCACTTATTATAAGCTCTATTTAAATGAAACAAAAGCACTTGTAATTATCAAATTGGTCATTTCGTTAAAAATATGAACCAAAACTAGGCATTCGCATAGGATGGAGTAGAAACTTTTGGAGGTGCACGACCGAATGTATAATCAACCAACAGCTGTACAGAATCAACCGTTGTATCAAATGGACCCTACAGTGTGGGAGTCTATGAACAAATTGAAAGATCATGTCCATGGGCTTTGCGCCAAACACATGAACCATCCGGTTCAGGTACAAACGGTTCAAGGGCAAGTGTACCATGGTTATATCATCCATTTCGATGACTCCCACTTATACTTACGGCCACTGGAAGGACATGTGCGCGCATTCGCCAATCCTTACGCTTATAACAACGTAATTCTTCCTCTGGTATTGTACAATCTACTCGCGATCACTTTATTGCTCTGAGAAGAAGCCCTTTCATTATCACAAATAAGAAAAGCTTCTGATCGTAGCCCTTTCGAGAAAGATACACTCGTGTCTAAATTGTAGCTTTTCTTGCAATATCAGGCTTGTTCAGCTCCGCTGAAAACTATAAAGTCTGATATTATAAGAAAAAGCCTTACGGAGTCCTTGGTGTACGACCTACGTTTGTGTGCTTTGGAGAGATGGGTGTGGGATTACGGCCGCTGTTGAAGTCGTATTCCTTTGAATGGAATGCTTGGCATCAGGAGGAACACGAGCTTCAAAGGTAGGTCGCATACCCAGCAGTCACCGGAGGTGACGACCAGAGCGGACACTTACGCTCCTCCACACCCATTCCCTCTTTTGCTCTACTCTGTCCTTTGCGCCGCTCCCTTACTCCCCTAAGCCGGTCTTCGAGCCGTTAATGATAGCCATGAACTTCTCTGCTGGTGTTCCATGTACGGTTAGCTTCGCTATATTTTAGCACAGAGATCAACTGCACATAATCCTAAACAACACGCCAGTACTGCATCCACGGAAGTGAAGGGGAATGCGGAAGTAATTGTTCCTTTATCGCCTGAAAAGTCCAAAAAACAGAGGGATACGGGAACAGCTAGTTCCGTTATTGCTCTGTTTTTGTGCATAAATGCTCCATTCAGCCAACATAACGGAATTCCCACTTCCGCTATCGCCCCAGATTGGCGGCGGCAGATGGAATAACGGAACTTTCAGTTCCGTACAAAATCCTCCAGGGCTTATCGTCTCTATCCATATAAAAATCCCCTTGATCATGGGGTGTATTAAAGATCTTAAGCTCTACTGTAGCTCTAATGTAGCTCTAATGTAGATCTAATTTAGCTCTAATCTAAGCAAGGTAGGAAAGTTACTCGCTCATTCTTCATTCCTTCGAAAAGCTTTCTGATCGAAACTCTTTCATTCAGGATACATTTCAATCTTGAAGGCAGCTTGTCTTGCGAGATACATAGGGTACCCTCGGCAAACTTATATTAGAAGGGCACCTTACTTCAGTGCTCTAAAGCACTTGAACATTCTTGTATGTAAAATAAGCCGTATTCCCGTAAATCCAGGGAAACGGCTTTTTTCCTATGTTCCTATTTGTTGCTTTTGTTGTTTTTCGCTCAGCGCATTTTTTTAAATTGCAGCATTTTGCGTTTTCCTTGAAGCATCTGCTCCAGCTGCCATTTTTTCATATGCCTAACCTTCGCCATCTCCCGTTTGGACTCGTCATCAACTCCAAGAATTTCATGCAGATGCGCAGCAATGATTACAAGGGCAAAAAGCACCCAGACGATTCCGAAAATGGTCGGCAGTGTAAATCCCGAGTGAATATCCAATTTAGGGACGGCAAAAAACAGCATGCCTAACGCCAGCCCCATATACATAATATTTTTCGTTCCATTCAATCGATCATCCCTCCCTTTCATTACAACTTGTACGATACATTGTATGAGAGATCCATACAAAATAGCACCACGGCTCGACGCAACAATTGGGCAGGTCGATCCGGTAATCGGGATAGAACATCACACGCAAGCTGCATATTTTGAAGGCATAAGAAGGAGGATGAATTCACCTTGAAAAAACACCCTGCTATGACACATTCCCTGCATCGTGCAGTTGCTGAGTGCAAAAGATCTAAAACCCGCACCACCATTCCGGTAATCGTTCAATTTGCGGGCACCCATCCGGACTCTCACAGGAAGCATCAGTCCAAGCTTATGAAAAAGCTGTGCCTGCACAAGCATCACTTTCTGGATAAAGGAGGATTATGGCTGGTAGGTGGCTGGTCCGCTCATGTTTCTCCTTCCTGCTTGGATGTTATATGTAACCATAAAGGTGTTTCCAAGGTCGTTTTGGACCGAAAAAACAACACCAGGCTTAACATCGCAGCTCCTGCAGTCGGCGCTACCACCTTGCAGCGAAAACGACTGACCGGCCAAGGGGTAACTATTGCGGTTCTTGATACAGGTGTCGCTCCCCATCCGGATTTGACGAAGCCTTACAACCGGATTAAGGCTTTTAAAGATTTTATTCGCAATAAAAAAAAACCGTATGACGACAACGGCCATGGAACTCATGTAGTTGGAGATGCTGCCGGTAACGGCTATTTAAGCAAAGGGAAGTATAAAGGAACGGCGCCAAAAGCCAAAATCGTCGCTGTAAAGGTACTCGATAATCAAGGCGGCGGCTTCGATTCAACCATCATCAGAGGCATTCAATGGTGCATTGCGAATCGTAAGAAACTTGGTATCCGCGTCCTGAATTTATCTCTTGGTAAGCTGGCTTTGGAGCCATGCAAAAACGACCCGTTATGCCAAGCGATCGAGAAAGCAGTCAAAGCCGGTATCGTTGTTACCGTTGCAGCCGGAAATTCAGGCCCAGGCAAAGGCTCCATCACTTCGCCGGGAACTAGCCCCTTGGCGATAACGGTAGGAGCGGTGGATGATCGGCGTACGGTCAAGCAATCAGATGACCGAATTGCTGGATTTTCAGGCCGCGGACCGGCTAAAGGCGGCTTAATTAAGCCGGATACGGTAGCACCTGGCGTCAATATCGTTTCGCTACGGGCTCCTGGATCTCTCCTCAGTCGATTATCTCCACAAGGAAACCTGCCCAAAGGATATATGCGGCTGACCGGCACCAGCTTTGCTGCACCGATTACGGCGGGAACAGTTGCCCAGCTGCTGCAGAAGAATCCACGGCTTCGCCCGTCACAGATCAAAACATTGATTAAGCGAAATTCATTCTCCTTGAGATTGCCTTCCAACACGCAAGGCACCGGTGAATTAAATATGCGTTTTGCTGCGGGCTCAAGGAAAAGATAAGCTTATCCAGCAGAAATTTCAGCCTCATGGCATAACCGATTGCTTGCGGAATTGCTGCGGCGACATTCCTGTTATCCTCTTGAATAGCGAGTGAAAATATTTCATATCTTGATATCCCACCTGCTCGGCAATTTCACTTATTTTACTATTCGTTCTGTTCAGCAGCTCGCAGCATTTTTGAATTCTAACGTTATGCAAATACTCCGTATAGGTTTGCCCCGTCGCCTGCTTGATCAGTCGGTGGAATTGCCTTGGACCTACGTTAATTTGAGCGGCGATTTCAGGCAGCGACGGCGGGTTATGAAGCTGCTGCTGAATATATCCAAGTGCCTCGTCCATTCTATTGTTCTCCGGCAACGAATCGGACCACGGCCCTGCTGGATGTCTGGAGCGGTATAGCAAAACCAGCAGCTGCATGACATAGGATAGCAGCATGAAGCGCCGCGCCGCCTTGGCCTGTGAGAATTCGATATGCAGGCGGCTCATCAATACTCCGATATCCCCGAACTGCTCTTTTTGCTGGAACCATGTCGTTTCTTTTTGCAATGCAAAAAGAACGTCTCTATCACCCGAAGTCAGAAGCTCCGAATAGTTACGCGACATTTGTTCAAACAACTGCTCATGAAAAAGACAATTATATACAATGAGCCTGTCCTTCGCCGCTGCATGCGCAGGCCTGAATACATGCGAGGTGCCAACAGGAATGAAAAATACATCACCTTTTTGGACAGCAATGATCTCATCCCTTATATAATGAAATCCTTTTCCTTCGCTTACATACGTAATTTCCACAAAATCATGCGAATGCTCCAGCAATTCAAACGACTCGCTTGCCCTGTTCACATACAAGGGAAAGCCGGGTTCGAAAAACATTTGTCCATGCATCGATTCAATCGTTCTACGAATGGTCATCGGCTCATAATCTCCTTAAAAACCCCCAATTTGTAAAGGGTTACAATGTCAGTATAGCCCTATAACTATGTCTATAACAACCCATTAACTTAATCACTTGTCATAATAAAATGAAAGACAAATCCTATCCAAGAGAGGTGTCCTCATGCATGATTTAATTGTTAAGAAGCTTAGATGTGAATATCGCAATAATCCTGTCGGGATCGATGTAGTAAAGCCCAGGCTAAGCTGGCAGCTGGCAGCGAGCGGGAGAAATGTGAAGCAAGCTGCTTACCAAATCCAGGTTTCGACTGATAATACCGGAGCCTTCACAGGGCCTCTCGTATGGGACTCAGGAAAGATAATTTCCGACCGTTCCGTCCATGTGGAGTACGAGGGAGATCAACTGCGCTCCAGCACCCGATATTCGTACCGGGTACGGGTTTGGAGCTCACTCGATGAGGAAAGCCTATGGAGCGAGACTGCATACTGGATAACCGGACTTTTAAGCTCGGACGAATGGAAAGCACAATGGATCTCCGGAATGTACGGTCAACCGACTGAGCAGTCCGAGCCTGCAGACCTGCTGCGTAAAGCATTCGATATTACCGCTGAAGTAAAATCAGCCGTAGCCTATGTCACTTCCTTGGGCTTGTATGAGCTGCAACTCAATGGACAGCGAGTTGGCGATTGGCTGCTTACACCAGGATGGACTAGCTATACGAAAAGGCAGCCCTATCAAACGTATGATGTTACTAAACTGCTGCAAGCAGGCGGCAACGCCATCGGACTGATGCTTGCCGACGGCTGGTACAGAGGCAACCTGGGCTGGAAGGAGCAGCGCAACTCCTTCGGTGAATACCGTGCCGGGCTTCTGCAGCTTCATATCGTGTACGTAGACGGCAGCGAGCAGACCCTATCCACAGATGCCAGTTGGAAAGCATCGGAAGGGCCTATCAGGATGGCAGAGCTGTACCACGGCGAGACGTATGACGCTCGGATGGAGGTAACCGGATGGAGCACCTCCAGCTATGATGACATGAACTGGAAAGCCGTTACTCTTGTGGATTCACCTCTGGAGTTGCTAATCGCACAAGAAAATGAACCTATGAGGATCGCAGAGGAGATTCGTCCGGTTCAAGTGCTGCATACACCAACCGGTGAAACCGTACTTGATATGGGACAAAACATGGTTGGGTGGATGCGATTTACGGTAAAGGGCGAAGCTGGGCAAACGATCACGCTGAAGCATGCGGAGGTGCTGGATAAGGACGGAAACTTTTATACAGGCAATTTGAGATCTGCGAAGCAAACCGTAACCTATATATGCAAAGGTGACGGAACGGAAAGCTACGAGCCCCGCTTCACCTTCCAAGGCTTTCAATACGTCAAGGTGGAGGGCTATCCGGGCGAGGTGCTTCCTGAGCATTTTACAGGCTGCGTCATTCATTCCGACATGGAACAAACAGGCAGCTTTGAATGTTCGCATCCTTTGATTAATCAGCTTCAGCACAACATTCTGTGGGGGCAAAAAGGGAATTTTGTCGATGTCCCGACGGATTGCCCGCAAAGAGACGAACGATTGGGCTGGACTGGCGATGCTCAGGTATTTGTACGCACATCGGCGTTCAATATGAATGTAGCATCTTTTTTCACCAAATGGGTTCGAGATTTGAAAGCGGATCAATTCCCTGATGGAGGGGTTCCCTTTGTAATTCCCGATGTTCTTTCAAAGGATAATCATTCCTCATCCGCATGGGGAGATGCAGCCGTCATATGTCCATGGACGCTGTACTTATGCTATGGAGACACGCGCATTCTTGCTGAGCAATATGACAGCATGAAGGGCTGGGTAGAATACATACGCAGCCAAGGGACCAACTCCTTATTGTGGAATACCGGCTTCCACTTCGGGGATTGGCTCGGTCTGGATGCACGGGAAGACAGCTACACGGGCTCAACGCCCAAAGATTTGATCGCTTCAGCATTTTATTATTATTCCACTAGCTTGCTGAGCCTTGCTGCCGAAGCGCTCGGCAAACGTGAGGATGCGGAAAGCTACCGCAGCTTAGGTGATAAGATTAAAGAGCAGTTCCGCCAAGAATTCATTACTCCTGCAGGCAGGCTTATTGCGCCTACTCAAACCGCTCATGTTCTGGTGCTTATGTTCGGGCTCGTAGAAGGAGAAACGCTCAGCCGCGTGATCCGTACACTGGTGGAATTGATTGAGGAACAGCAGTTCCATCTGACAACCGGTTTTGTCGGAACTCCCTATTTATGCCATGTACTTTCGGAGAACGGTTACCATGACGTAGCGCTTAAACTTGTATTGCAGGAAAGCTATCCTTCCTGGCTGTTCCCTGTAACAAAAGGCGCGACAACGATGTGGGAGCATTGGGATGGAATTAAGACGGACGGAAGCTTCTGGAGCGATGATATGAATTCATTCAATCATTACGCATATGGGGCTATTGGAGATTGGCTGTACCAGGTTGTAGCTGGCATCGATACAGATCACAAGCAAGCGGGCTATAAGCATATTCACATTCGCCCCAAGGCAGGTTACGGGTTCGATTATGTGAAAGCAAGATATGAATCGATTTACGGAGAGATTCGCTCAGAGTGGGCGCTGTCTGAGGATGGCGAGCTGACCATTACTATCACAATACCGCCTAATACATCAGCTACGGTGCAGCTGCCCGATGCGCGGCTGGAATCATTGACGGAAGGAGAAACCTCCGTTCAGTTCGCGGAAGGTATTCATGTTCAAGAGCAAACAGCGGAAGGTGTTACGATGCTGGTCGGATCGGGCAGCTATCGATTTCAATATTTGCAGCAGCGCCGTTGAACAGCCCTTTAAGATAAGCAGCCGCCTAATATCCAACGGCCCTAGGTAAGTTCAGTTCTCGAATGGGGCGGTCGGCAATGGGGTCGGCAGCCTCCAAATATCACCTATCCTATTGTGATGTGCTTCGACAATTTCAAACGCTGATATGGACGCTGCCTTCTGGCTGGTCAATGTCAAGAAAGAACAAGCAAATCGGCAGCAAGAAAAAGTAGTCGCCGATCATAAGCTTGCTATGCTGCAGGATCCGAGCTTCCGCTTATAGCGAATAAAGGGCTGAACCCCCATATGACTATTGGCTATACCGCGCTCTGACCGATGTATAGGCTTCTTTACCCTTTTGAGATAGCCCTTCCTTGGTATTCTCAGTGAATAGCAGAAATGAGGTCACCTTCCAACGAGTGCTAATCGCGGGTATCGGGGTTTCGGGTTTCGGGTTTCGGGTTTCGGGTTTCGGGTTTCGGGTTTCGGGTTTCGGGTTTCGGGTTTCGGGTTTCGGGTTTCGGGTTTCGGGTTTCGGGTTTCGGGTTTCGGGTTTCGGGTTTCGGGTTTCGGGTTTCGGGTTTCGGGTTTCGGGTTTCGGGTTTCGGGTNCGTAACCAGCATGGCATGGCAGCCCAGCGGCCCCCAAGCAATTATCAGGAAAATGTCACGTTATTTTCTACCAAAATAGCGTTTCAAGCCCTATAACTGGAATTCCTCCTGCTAATTGTAAGAATTTTGGCTAATCTCAGCCATACTACCTAAATTAGCAGGAGTTTTTCCAGTTAGCTTACTTTCAAACGATTTCCAGGCTGGATTAACGGGAGGATTTCCATCTATCGTCTTTCTTCCGGCAGCAGTCAGAGTATCCTGGTCTCCTTTACAATGAAAGCAACCTTTGAACATCTGTTCTCACTTCATGACTTAAGCAACGTAAGAGGGGATATTCCCACTTTAGCACTGTAAAGCACTTGATTTTTTATATATCTAAAAAACCTCTAGACCCACATATAGAAGTGGAGGATAGAGGTTTCTTTGCAATGCAATCATCGATAAGAAGGCGAGAGCCCTCATCACTTTTAGGACAGCCCTCTCCTGCTGCTCTTAAGCTGCACCACGCTGCGGCGGGCGATTGCGGGAGGAGCGCAGCGATTTTCGGATTCGCCCATAGACGGAAATGACCACCCAAGGGACAAGCAGGCTGAGCAGAAAAGCACTGATCGTATAGGCATAATAATCCAGCATACTTCCGCTGCCGATCACTGCATGTGTACGCCAATAGGTAAGTACGGCCGGATGCATCAAGTAGATGCCGAACGATACCGCGCCCAGCGAGAGCAGCGACTTACTCACTCTAGGCCAGTGCTGTAGAAGCTTGCGGCCAATCCATATAAAGCTCATAGCTGCGAACATCGGATATATGTTAAACAACAGAGTGTACCAAGTATTATCCAGAACCGCCTTCGTCATTACCTCCAGCAGGAACAAGCCCATAAAGCCCAAGCCAAGCAGAATCGTTAAAGGCAGCACCCACCGAATATGCCTGGAAATCCATGCTGCAAAGGCGTCGTAATTCATGCCAATATATCCGCCCAAAGTAAATAGGCTGAAATAGGTTACACATAGCGATGCCGTATGGTTTAACGGCTCGATCCAATGGTTGTAGCTGTAGAAAGCCACCTGAATCGCAATGCCGATAAAAAACAAGCTTTTACGAAAGCCGCTCCACGCCCTGCAAAGCCAGACCAACAGCGGGAACAACAAGTAAAACTGAACAATAATAACCATAAAATACAGATGGTACGAGGCATCTGCCCACGGCAGCAAGTCAAGAAACTGGCCCCAATCCCAGTGCAGCTGTTTTGGTGTGAACACCCACTGATTATACAAATAATAAAACGCCGACCAAATCAAATAAGGAAATAAAATTTGCTTGACGCGTTTCAAATAAAAGGTAACCGCTTGTTTACCGCTCCAATCATCGATGTAACGGTAAAAGAGCACCAATCCGCTAAGGAGAATAAATAGGGGAACTGCAAAATTGCTCAGCTTATTAACAGCAAGAAATAATGCTTGTGAGCCTGATCCGACAGGCAATTCTACGGTCGCCTCGGATGTGCCATGAATAATAAGCACTGCTAGTATGGCGAAGGCTCTTACGATGTCCAGCTCCACCAGTTTCGATTTCTTTTTGACCAATGCTATTCCAATCCTTCCGTCCTTAATTCATGTTATAAGAGGTTATTCTGTAATTCAGTAAGCCTCCTATGGATTACGAAGTTTCCCAGATGATAAGGTTATCTTCAAGCATTGTACCACATTTAGGTATGCCTGTATCAAGGGTTAAGCAACCGTTTACATTTATGCAAAAATACTTATGATTACTTAAACATATTTTAAAATAACTGATAATTAGCTTATTATTACTTAATTAATATTGCAGATTAGCTGATTACCACTTATAATTCCACTTATACAGTAGATTCGATACCTTATCTTAGGGGGACTGGAACGGTGTATCAAGAAGAACGGCTGATTGAAATCGTACAATATTTAGAGAAACACAAACGGATCAGCACTGAGAACATATGCGGATTGTTCGACGTTTCACGTGATACTGCGCGCCGGGACATTATTAAGCTGGAGGAGCAAGGCCATATATTGCGGACCCGAGGCGGAGCTATATTGTCTACTTTGTCCAAATCGATCGCCAATTACGACGACAGGCTTCTGGACGAAACTACAACCGAATCGAAAAAAGCGATCGGCAAGCTTGCCGCCTCTCTGCTTCATGACGGTGAATATTTGCTGCTGGATGCCTCAACCACCGTACAAAGCGCGGCAGAGCAAATCTATACCAGAGGTCATGTTGTAGTTACGAACTCAATAGACATTGCCGGTATTTTGAATCAAAAAGAAGGTATTTCCGTCCATCTGCTCGGAGGCTTACTCCATCAGGAGCATCGGTTTATTTACGGTTCCCGCGCTATTGAAATGCTCAGTGATTATTATGTGCATAAGCTTTTTTTGGGAGTTTGCGCGATTACAGCCGAGGGCATAACTACACCAAATGAGGAGGACGGCTACATTCTGAGAGAAATGATGCGCCGTGCCGATCAGGTCATTTTGTTGGTTGACCATACGAAGTTCGGCAAACGTCAATTCCACCGTATAGCCGGTTTGGAGATGATCGATATTCTCATTACCGATCAGGAGCCGGATGAACGATTGAAGGAAGCTCTGCTTCTGCATGAAATAGACATCATGATAGCCAAAGGAGAGACTCAACCATGATCAAGCTGATAGTTAGCGACTTGGACGGCACTTTGATGCAAAAGGATCATACCGTTCGGATAGAAGACCAGGAGGCTTTAAGAAAAGCTATCGAAAGCGGCATTATTATTACCTTCGCTTCCGGTCGTATGTATCCTGAAATCCGTCATGTTATGGATTTAATCGACCTGGAGGTACATGCTGTATCGCAGAACGGCGCTTACGTGCACACCTCTGGGAAAAACTTGATCCGGCACGACAGCTTTGAAACGGAGCTGATTCGTCAGCTTGCTGTTGCCGCGCAGGAAACTCCTTTTTATACCGTGATGTGCAGTCCCGATACTTATGTGGTCACCACCCATAGCGCTGAAAATGAAAAGGTCCAACAAAATTTGTTGGCCCCTCTCATAGTAATGCCCCACGCTCTGGAAGCGCTCGGCAGTGAATTGATGTGCTGTAAAATTACTTACTTGGGTGATGTAGAGAAGCTGTTGACGTTCAAAGAACAATTGCTGGCGGTTCATGGTGATAAGATTGATGCCTATATAGCCGACGTCAACTGTCTGGATGTCATGCCGAGGCATGTTTCCAAAGGAGCAGGTCTGCAGGCGCTGCAAGCACATCTAGGCATTCGGCCTGAGGAAACCATCTGTATTGGCGATTCGTTCAATGACGTATCGATGTTCCGAACCACGCCGCACAGCTTCGCCATGAGCTCCAGCCATTCGGATGTGAAGTCACAGGCTGCTTATGTTGTGAATAGTGTCGCCGATGCCATTGATTGGGCATTGAAGGCGGGCCGCAGCTAAGTGAATGATTAAGGGAAAGGCTGCTGCCTGTATTTACTGATGGGCAGCAGCCTTTATCTGTCCCCTCACACGGATAAATGAGCTTTAAGCCAATCAAAGGCTACTCGGCCGGAAACCTCATGCTGCCCTGGATGGATGTCCTTATCAAGCTTATCATCCGCATTTGCTGCATGATAAATTGCTTTCAGTTGATCGATCGCCTTGAACGTACCATGAATCGGAAATCCCTTATCCTCTTGACCGGACTCTATAAGCAGAGGGCGAGGAGCGATCAAACCGAAAACATCGGGCATCTCGGCAGCATTAAAAAGTCCTGGGATATAATTATCCGAGCAATGAGGCTTCGCAAGAATGCTATCCCTGTAAGTATTCGTGTAGCCGCTGATGACGGCTGCACGTATTCTTTCATCGATAGCAGCCGTTAGTGCCATGACCAGCCCGCCCCCGGAGAATCCCATACAACCTATCCGGTCCGATGCCGTATCGCTGCGGGACTGTAAATAGTCTACGCAGCGCATCATCTCATGCACCCGGTATCCGGCAAGTGTCTTTCCGGCCATAAGCAGGTTCGTCGATAACCGGAAGCATGAATTTTCCTTGGGCTCCTTAGCCCTGTCCTGCTCCAGCCTTCTATCCCCTAAGCCGAGTAATTCAGGCACTATCACCATAAATCCACGCTTAGCCAGCTCAATGGGGAAATCCTTGTATATCCCCGCTTCCCCGGGCCGGACACTTCCATCCGGGAGCAGCCCCGTTAACTCCTTATACCCATAGCCATGACCGGGACAAGCCACGATAGCAGGGTAGGGCTGCGAACCGTTCTTGGGGATTAACAAATAAAACGGCATTAACAAATGCGGAGCTGTAGTAAGCTGTATATGCTCCCGAATATAATCTCCGCAATCAACCCTTTCCAAAAGAACCGGATCCAATTCAGTGTCTGATTTAGGCGGTAAAACTAGCGATTGTATAAGCACTTCCTTTAAACGGGTTCTCCATTCAGCCCATTCATCATAGGTTCCCGCTTGAAAGGCGTACGCAGGAGTCTCCTTATACAATTGTGCAAGAAAATCATCCGGATTCCACATGTCAGCTGCATCCCCTTTTCCCTAGACCGTATAAGCTTTGCGGAGCACGCTTGTAACAACCGAGTCGTCCATACCCAGACCCGGGCCTGTAGGAGCATTTATAACCCCATCCTTGACTTCCATTTGCGGCGAAAATAAGAAGCGGGTATCTTTAACTCCCGTTTTGTTTTCCTGGAACTTGCCTATATTAGGAATATAAGAGGCAAAATGAAGCACATAAACGTACCCATATCCGCTGGATATATGCGGTGTTACCGGTATTCCTTTTAGAGCAGCCATCCTTGCAATCCTTGTGTTCCGAATAAAACCGCCGTTATATTGCAAATCCGGTTGTACTACCTGTGCTGCGTCATTAGCGATGATCCATCTGAAGCGCCTCATGCTTGTTTCCTGTTCTCCGAATGCCATAGGAATTCTTAAAGCATCGGCCACTTCCTTCGTATCCTCCAGATGCTCGAAGGGACAAGGCTCTTCATAGAAGAATGCGTTGATTTCCTCCAGCATTTTGCCATATTCGATAGCCATAGGAGGGTCATAGGAGCCGTTGCCGTCCGCATGAATGCTCATCTCATCACCGAAAATTTTGCGCGTCATATAAATAAGGCTCTCGGAACGTCCGTGAATAGAGTCGGTATTTTTACTCATCCGGCCCCCTACCTTGAATTTAATTGCCTTTGCGCCGGTATCGGCTACCTTTTCTTGGAGTACCGCGATTTCCTCTTCAGGCGTTGTTCCTCTGTTACCGCTCGCCACATAAATAGGAACCTCGTTGCGAATAACTCCTCCCAGGAGATCCCCTACCGACTTGCCGCTTATTTGGCCCAGCAGATCAAGCAGGCTTGCTTCTACCCACGAAATGCAACACCATAATGCTAGCCCCGACAGCTTATAGTTATTTTCATAAACATAGACGCCGTCTAAGAGCGCTTCCAAATCCCTTGCATCCTTGCCTATAAAAAACGGGATAATCAGCTGCTTAAGAAGCGGATGCAAATATTCCGCCCTCTCGCTTGCCACTGACACTCCTACAGACCCGTCCTTTGACCTGGTGCGCAGGAAATATAAACCGTTGTTAAACAGAAGCTCCATCGATTCTATAATTACAGGAGATTTAATTTCATCAGCCTGCAGCACCTTGGAAGTAGCCGCGGCCTCTAAATCATCCAGGGTAACATCCTTTTGTGCTTGAGTTAGAGCGCCATTCAAATGCAAATAAGACAGGTCCGAATATTGGTTTCCCATAGTTACAGCTCCTTATTGTTTATAAAATAGTACTTTACACGAACGGTACATAACAGGTTATGCCCCGCTTTCGTTTTTTAACCACATGTCCCGATACTGCCCCGGCGTCATGCCTGTCGTTTTTTTGAAATAACGGATAAAATTTTGCGGGTTATTATATTGGAGCTTCTGAGCCATATCCGAAATTTTCATTTCCGTTTCCACCAGCCATTTCTTGGCAACTTCCATCCGGTACGTAAGCAAATAATCAGTAAAATTAATGTCCAAGCTCTTCTTCAATGCGCGACGGATATAGCTGGAATGATAGTTAAGCCTTGAAGCACATTCCTCGAGCGTTAGCTCGCGGTCATATTCACTCTGAATAATGCGGATAACCTCATTGGATATTTTATTGTACGGCGCTTCATTGCTTTGTTCTCCCGAGCGAATGATGGGCTCAATGATTTGCTGTGTAAACCATTGCTCGATTTCTTGAACGGTATTAAGCCTTTTCAGCTGTACATACAGAGGTATGGCATTCGTATCAAGAGAAGAGAAGGCGGTATCCGGCAGCTCCGGAATGTACAGCAAATCCAGCAAAAGCTTCATCAGCCAGTTCTGCATTTGGTTGTGCGTCAGCTCCCGGTTGGACAAAATCTGCAAAAATTCCTTCAGCAAGGCAGAAGCCCGTCTCTCATCCGAGAACTTTACTGCCTCGACAAGCTGCTTCTCCAAATGCTCGGGAAAATACACCATTTGCGTCTCCGGCTCTTCATTCTCGATAAAAAGAATCGTCTCGGTATCCTTCGTAATACGGTATTTCAAAGCGTCCAGACCTTCAGCATACGCTTTCGGCGTACTATCGTAGTTTGAATACGGGCGGCTAATCCCTGCGCTGACAGGCAGACCAAGAAAGGCCAGCACATTTTCCTGAACCTGCTTGATTGTATCGTACATGAATACCTTGAAAGCTTCAACCGATTCATGATCTCCGCTAAAGACAGTCACCTGCGATTGTTCAATGACAACAGGACTCAAGCGATGCTCCGGCGGAACCGTGTCCTCGACAATGTTACTGATTGCAAACAACAGCAAATCGCGGTCGCTTTCCAAATAACGAGTTTGCTCCAACGTGTCGATCTGAATGGCTACCACGGCAAGCCAGCGAAATTTCCGCGAAAATCCGAATAATTGAAGCTGCTCCTCGATTTCCTTATGCGTCAATTCTCCCTGCACCAGCTTGAATATCATAAACGGTTTCAGCTGCTGCCTCAGCCTCTGCACGTGACTGGTCATATGAATGTAATTCTGCGACATCTTCTCCATTCGCCGCTCGATTGCTTGGAACTCATCCTGCGGCTCCTGAGGATCGGAAGCATCATCTGAACCAGCCGTCTTCTGATACAAGCTGCGCAAGGGGGAATAAAGCTTGTTTGCTCCCTGCATTGACAGCAGAATAATCAGGACAATGATAATGACACTTGCCCAAATGGTAGCCCATCCGATTGATTTCGACTCGCGCGTAATACTGTCTATTGAGACAATAGACAGATAGGTCCAACCGTTATAGGAACTTTTGCGGAAGGTAAAGCCATATTCCTCTGAACCGATTTGACCGATTCGATAGCCGCTGGCTTCCGATGTCTGCTTTACATCGCCAAATAATGGCGAATTTCGCAAGGCCGAATCAAATCCGGACTTCAGACTGTTGGTAATGATCTCCCCATTCTCATCGAGAATGACCAGGGATCCCAGCTCACTGCTTTTCGGCAGCAGCCTAAACAGCTCTTGATTGGACATTTGAGTGACTAATAATGCAGATGGATTGCCCGAATAGCTAGGAAACCGTTTTACCAAGGTTATACTCGTAGCCATGGACTCCCCGTTCCGGTCATCCGATACTTGAGTAACCCATTTGAAGGGCTTGTCCAGCAGCTTGTAAGAAGAGAGTCGGTTCGCATCCGAAAACTCATCCAGCTTAACATAGCCTTTGTTGCTAATGACCCATTGATATTCCAGGTTAATTAACTGAATATCCCTAATCCCAAGCTCGTAGATTTGAATACGCTGCAGCGTTTCAAGCAATTTATCAACCAATGGAAAATCCTTTGCTTGGATCGGCGTTTGAAGAACATCGCTTACTGCCTGTGAGCTCGCCACCTGAAAGATCGAAAAATCAATGATTTTCAAAGTATTTTCAAGCTGGGTTTGTGTTTGCAGCAGCAATTGATCATTCCCCTGCAGCACCTTGCTTTCAATAATGCTGGAGGATTTGAGATACGAAAAAATGCCCAGGACTATAACAGGGATAGCTCCAAACAACAGGCATAAGGTGAATAATTTAATCTGATAGCGGGACAAGCTCAGCTTCATGGCGTTCTCTCTTTCTTATGTCCATAGGGAGATAATTCTGCCACCATTATCGCACAGAGCTTGATGAAATCATATAATCATCAGCGAGACATTTGAAAGAAAAGTGAAGGGGAACCCGCTGCGGCCCCCCTTTACCATTACTTTTTCATCGTTTTCTCATAATCGCTCTTATATTCACTGATCACTTGGTCGCCGCCATTTTTCTGCCAATTCGCCACCGCCTGCTCAAAGCCCTTCTCATCGAGTTCACCTATAATGAATTTAGTTCTGGCATCGGTAATCACCTGATCAAGCTGCTTTCCTTTTTCCATGTACGTTTTGGAGAGGAGAGGCAGAGCCGGATTTGGAACGGCATATTTCTCGTTTTCCTGAATCAGCTTATTGAATTTGGCTACGCTTGGATCGACATTGCCTGCAATAGCCTTGCTGCCATCAAATACCATTAACTGGAATAACGTGTTGTACACCTCATCTGTGAAAACCTTCTCGTCGATACGGACAGCTTTACCATTTTCTACCTTATAGTGTTTGCCTTCAATTCCCCAAGTCATCAAATTTTGTACTTTTTCATCGCCAAGCTTGTCGATAAAGGTTAATACCTGCTTGAGCTCAGCCTCTGTTTTTACACTCGTTTTGGGAATCATGAACACACTATTATAGCCGGTGCCCCCTTGTACCTTGATGCCGTTAGGACCGCTTACGTTCGGGATGGTGTCCAGCTTCGCGTTCGGGTTCGATTTGAATAAATCGGTAAATCTCGCATTCAAATCATCATAAGCCCCGATGTAGACACCTGCTTTACCTTGATTCAGCAGTACCGTACGGTCTTTAACTACAGGGAAATCACTGTTGAATACTTTATCTGCATACATTTGCTTAAGCAGCTTAAGAGTATCCACGTAAGGCTTGGTCATGAAATCCGGCGTCATGCGGCCGTCTTTATACTCCCAAGTGTTAGGTGCCCCCAAAATGGACAGAAAGTGATAAAATTGTGCGCTGTTGGCGTCAAATGCAATGCCGAATGTATCGTTCTTTCCATTCTTGTCCGGATCATTATAAGTGAATGCTTTGAACACATTCAATAATTCCTCTATCGTTTTGGGCTCCTGAAGACCCAGGTTATCCAGCCAATCCTTACGGATAATTAGACCGTTACGTGCAATCGCTCTCCACCGGAATATACCGTAAACTTTGCCGTCAATGGAAATGTTATTCAATCGGGCTGCATCCAGCGTTTTCAAGTTCGGGTAATCCTTCAGATAAGGCCCTACCTCCCAGAATAAGCCAGCCCGCGCCGCCTCGATGATAGCCGGATTGCGATCGTCCTTGACCAGCAGCACCTTCGGCAAATCTCCTGCCACAGCAATGGAAGCCGTAACCTTCTCACTGTAGCTAGCGCTTGGCACCCAAGTCACGTTCAGCTTAGTGTTGGTATATTCCTGCAGCAGCTTCATCGGCTCACTGTCCATTTTGGGCGGCTCAGCAGTCAAATACTGGTTCATCATCGTAATTTCGATCGGACCGGCTGGAGCGGCGCCACTTGGTTTCTTTTCTCCTTCATTTGCACATGCCGAAGTGATGACGAGTGATAAGGCTCCTGCGGTAAGCAGACCCTTTTTGAATAAACGTTTTGTATCCATTTATATGCCTCCTGATATCATTGTATATTAGTAATTCGTTCAAAGAATCGATTCCGCCTAACCTTTGACAGAGCCGAGCAATACTCCTTTGGCAAAATGCTTTTGCAAAAACGGATACACAAGCAAAATCGGCACCGTCGAGACTACGATAACCGCCATCTTGATCACTTCGCCGGGAGGTGCAACATAGTCGCTGCCCATTTGCTGGGAATCCCCAATTCCCCCTTGGGATAAAATGACAATTTGGCGAAGCCATACTTGAATGGGCCATTTTGTATTATCGTTGATGTACAGAATAGCACTAAAAAATGTATTCCAGTGCCCGACTGAATAAAATAAGGCAAAGGTAGCCATTGCTGGTAGCGAAAGCGGCAGCACAATTCGGATTAAAATCTGAAAATCATTGCAGCCATCGATTTTGGCCGATTCCTCCAGCCCGTCTGGAAGCTGCTGAAAGAAATTCCTCAGTATAATCAGGTTAAACGCGCTTATAGCACCCGGAATCAGCAGCGACCAATAACTATTTAGCATCCCAAACGATTTGACGACAAGAAATGTCGGAATCATCCCTCCGCTGAACAGCATCGTAAACAGTACGAGCAGCATGATAGGCCGGCGCCCGACAAATTCATTTCTCGCGAGCGGATAAGCCGTCAAAGTTGTGAAAAAAAGATTGATCAATGTCCCTGTAACGGTGATGAAGATCGTCACGCCTAGACTCCACAAAATTGTTTTTGTTGAAAAAATATACCGGTAACCATCCAGAGAGAATTGAGTCGGAAATAAGACAACTCCGCGCTTGACCAACTCTTCTGAAGCTGTAAGCGAGCCTGACAGTACGAATAAAAATGGAACGACTGCAAATAAAGCAACTGCGATCAGGATACCGGCATTAACTATATCAAAAAAGCGTGAACCGAGCGATTGGCGAACCATGGCAACAGCCTCCTTTCCACATTAGTAAACTCCCTGCTCTCCCATCTTCTTGGCCAATTTGTTAGCTGCAAGCACCATGGCCAAGCCTACTAACGACTTAAACAAGCCGACCGCTGTGCTGAAGCTGAATTGTCCTTGTTGTACACCATTGGAGTATACATAAGTATCAAATACCTCTCCTACTTCCCTATTGGTAGAATTGAGCATCAGGAAGATTTGTTCGAAGCCGGTATCGAGAAAATTGCCGAGACGAAGTATGAATAAGATGACAATAGTGCTGCGAATAGCCGGCAATGTGATATGCCATAGCTGTCTTAAGCGGCTAGCCCCGTCCATCTTGGCAGCTTCATACAGAGTTGGATCCACCCCTGAGAGTGCAGCCAGAAAAATAATCGTTCCCCAACCGGATTCCTTCCATATGACCTCAAGAATGATCATCGGACGGAACCAGTCGTTAGACATCAAGAAATTGATTTTGCCCATTCCGGCATCGACGAGCATATTGGTGATGATGCCCCCCTCTGTTGAGAAGAAGGTATACACCATCCCGACAACGACTACCCACGATACGAAATGCGGAATGTAGATAGCTGTCTGGATCGACCTTTTAAACCATTCCAGCCGAAGCTCATTAAGCATCAACGCAATTACTATCGGGATTGGAAAGAAGAAAGCGATATTATAGATAGCCAGTATAAATGTATTTTTAAACAGCAGCCAGAACACCGGGTCATGGAAAAAACGGTCAAAATGCTTGAAGCCTACCCAAGGGCTGTTCCAAAACCCGCGAAACGGGAGATAATCCTTGAAAGCAATTAAGACCCCCCACATCGGTAAATATTTGAACAAGGCGAAATACAACAAGCCCGGAGTAACCATCACATACAAGTAGCGGCTTTTGACAATCCGGCTCCAGAGGAGGCTTGCCTTACGGCTGTAATTAGTCTGTGCCGCGTTCGTTACCTGAGTTTTCAATCTTCATCCTCCCGTCTTGTTGTTTAACAGTTCATGTGGATTCATACCAAGCACATCTTCAATACGAATCGGGCGGTTCTCCTGGACCGATCTCCAGACGGCTTCACCTGCAGCTACTGAATAAGCGCCATCCATCGATCCTGACAAAATTGGGTACGCCCGCTTCGGATCGGAGCCGAGGAAAATATCCTCCAGCAAGGCCGGATCTCCCCCGCCGTGACCACCTTCCCTATGTACGACATGTATCGTTTCCTTCGATCCGAATAACGGGAAGTAATCGATAGTTTGTTCCGGCACCGGGAACGGTACTCTTCCAGAGGAATGGTATTCCATCGTTTCGATGCGGCCCTTCGTTCCATTAATGGCAAGGCGATAACCTTCGTAAGGAAGCGAGAAATTGACGGAGTAGGACAACAGCGCTCCGCCGTCATATTTGACGTTCGTTGAATAGGTATCTTCGATATTGATTTCCGAATCGAAGATACAGGCATCAGCCCGATAAAGGCTGTACGGTGCTTTAGCATTTGCGTCTGCCGGACCTTCTGTACCGATATGGTCATCTTTCACATGAACTTCCTTGCTTCGGGATGACCAACGCATAAAATAGCTGCAATCCTGTTTGACATCACAGGTTGCACAATAGCGTCCGTCCTCCTTTTTCGGATTCATGGCTCCATCAGTCCCGTAATAGTTGCGCGCTCCATAAGCAAACACTTCTTTCGGCTTCTGGCCAATCCACCAATTCACCAAATCGAAATGATGGGAGCTCTTATGAATGGACAGCCCTCCGGAATGCTCGCGAATACGATTCCACCGTTTAAAGTAGCTGGCTCCATGGTAGGTGTCGATGTACCAATTTAAATCCACAGAGGTCACTCTGCCGACCTTTCCTTCCAGCACCATTTCTTTAATGCGGCTGTGAATCGGAGCGTAACGGTAATTAAATGTAACGGTGACCGTCCCTTTACTCCTTGCTTCCGCCTCCATAATTTTGCGGCAATCATCGCCGGTTGTAGCCATCGGCTTCTCGGACAGCACATCCAGATCATGCTCCAGCGCTTGGATAATGTATCCGGCATGAGTATCGTCCCGTCCGACTACGATTATCACATCCGGCTTTGTCCTTTCAACCATCAAAGCGAATTCGGACGGATTGTATTCAGGTACAGCCGCTAATTCCGGGTATTTGATTTTGCAAACCTCAAACCGTCTGGGATCGCTATCCAGCAATCCAACGATGTCAGCTTGATTCGAAAAGGTTTTGAGCATCGGGCCGATAAACATTTTCATGCTTCGATTACTGACCCCGCATATGGCGTATCTTTTTCTCATGCAGCACCTCATTTGTAATAATGAACTTCAGGTCGACCGTTGAACCTGACTCTATTATTTATTACAGCACTAATAACTGGCTACAATCCTCAAAGCGACAATTGAATGGCTGACATGCGAAAAGCGTGCTGCGGCGGGCATTTAGGACCCGATAATCCTAAGCGCTGCTTTTAGTAATCTTTATAGATACAACGTGTAATTGAGCGTGGAAATTGGGAAATTGAGGAGTTAGGGAGTGGGATGGATAAACAAAGAACCTGAGGCTCAGCCCCAGGTTCTTGTTATCAAGTATGTTGTGTCACCTTTGTTTCCTTATGAGCCGAAGGAGTACAGCTTGCTCCATTGCTTGCCGCCATCCGTTGTTTTATACAAAACGGATGGCTTGGAGTACGCATACGTTAGCAGCCAGCCTTGTTTGTCATCCACGAACGATGCAACGGCATCCTGCCCGGGAAGCTTCTGGCTTCCATTCGTCCAGTTCGTTCCCGCGTCAAGCGTCCAGCCAACGGATACCTCACCCGCATCTCCGCATGCGCGGCAATAACCCAGCATGAAAGCAGCTTGTGGAGATAGCGGCAGCAGCTGTCCCGGACTATTGCCTGGACCTTTAGGTACGTTTTCACTGCCGGATTGATACCCGGGAGCCGGTCCGCCCCCTGCCGTAGAATTGGCCACAACAGGGATCCATTTATTCCCGCCGTCCTTACTATGCAGCAACGAATAAGAGGTCTGTGTCATACCTGAATCTCCAATAAGCTGAATCCAAACATCATCTTTGTTTGTCGATCGGATCACAGCCCCATTCAATATGCTCCCGACGGGTTGGCTATACACGGATTGCCACGTTTTCCCCCCGTCCTTTGTATGTTCAATTTGGAACTTATCCCCATTGTTTACTACAGCCCAGCCAACTGAACTGGAATTAAAGTAAGCTTCGCCGGATATTTCAGCAGGAACAGGAAGCTCCTTCCATGTTTTTCCGCCATCCTGCGTAGTTTTATTTCCGCTGAAGCCTTCTTGCTCGGATATAAAATGAATTTCCTTACCTAATGCAGCCGATGGATTAATGACCGTCCAGCTTGCACCTCCGTCAACCGTATGAAGAAGGTTGCTTTTCTTCGGGCTTCCGGCTGGAGAGCCTGCCCCAGGGCCATTCATTTCGCCTTCATAGGCCCAGCCTACTTTCGGCTTATCGCTTAAAAATGAAAACAAAGCAATATTCCCTGTTCCTGAATATTGTTTATCCCAATGCTGCCCCCCATCTGTTGTATGGGAGATAAAGCCATTGCCGCCTGCCCAGCCTTCGGTTGCACTAACGAAAGCAACCGCTGTTGCAGCGGCCTTGGACTTCGTCTGATCAGAATTCGCCGGATTTCCTTGCGAAGGGTCCTGAGGCTTGGAAGAAGGCACAGAGCCTGTTCCATCCGATGGTTTGGCTGCCGGATCCGTCCCCGGTGCCGGTTGGCTGATTGCCGGTGCTGTCGGTTCTGGCTTCACAGCCGCGCCTCCAGCAGCAGGTTTATCGTCACATCCGGCAGTTATCAAGAGAACGATGGTCGAGAGCAGAGCCAGCTGCGTTATTCGTAAGTATCTCATCTCTATTCCTCCCTGTTCTAATGGATTTAGCGATTTAATTTGCTTGCTTGTGTCCGACCTTATAGACGATACTTAAACAAATTAAGTTACAACTATTTTAGACAAAATAAAGAAGGCTGAATCAGTTCAGCCTCCACATTCATTATTTTTTATATGGTTTAGTCGCGACCTTGCAGCTTCAATACTTTGTATGGATGCAGCTCCGCATCAACCACATCAGCGATAACAACAGGATCATTATCAAAAATACGGCGCGCTTCTTCCTCTGAATCCGCTTTAAAAACAACCATGCCATATGCGCCGTCCGTACATGCCCCCGACATTATGAGAATGCCTTCAGCCTGCAGCCCGTTACAATAATCGAAGTGAGCGCCCATCGCTGTCATTTCTACAAGCGTTAACGTTTGCAGGAAATCCTTACGCCTCGGTTTAAAAATATAAACAAATTCCAACTGTTCCATTGATCCTTATCTCCTTTTGCTAACGCTTCTTTAACGAAAATACTTATAATAGTCATTCACATAGTAATTGAACTTTTGACGATGTGTCAAGCCATTGAGCCAGTAAGACAAGCCATCATCCTATGGATTCGGCTTTTCCTCCAAAATAAACGAGCAGGCATTCTAGCGGGAAAAACTCCTGCTAATTCTAGGCCGCGCGACCCATTCGTCATAAACAACTGGAAAAACTCCTGTTAATTCCATAATTTAGGTCATTTCCCCCTAATGATGGCTATTATAGCTGGAGCTTTTCCCGTTAAGTTCCTTATCCAGGACGTAACGGGAGAAATAGCTCCTTAAATTCCAGTTAAGTTTCTTACCTAGGACGTAACGGGTGATAGCTCCTTAAATTCCAGTTAAGTTCCTTAACCAGGACTTAACGGATGATAGCTCCTCAAATTCCAGTTAAACCATCCGCCGCTAGAGACCTAACCAGCTATCGCCCCTCCACCCCACATCCATACAGGCGACTAATTGTTCCCATAAAGAATTGGTCAAGCATTAGCGGAAGGAAACTTCCTCTATGACATGGAAAGCACAAAAAACAGAGAGATAGCGGAAGACTTATTTCCGTTATATCTCTGTTTTGTACATCATACTCATCATTCGGCCCAAATAGCGGAATTCTGACTTCCGTTATCGTCTTAAATTAGAGACGATAGATTAAATAACGGAATTTCCAGTTCCGTTCAGGACCTTCAGAGCGTATAGCTGCTTCCCCGCTATCCGAATATGATAAAGAAACTTACCTGATTGAATACGTAAAAAATCGTAGATGTTAAGAATTTAGAAAAGGTACCCCTGTAAAAAATTAAACTTTGTAAAATATGAATGAAAAACGGCCGAGGCGTCCTCGTGGGAATGAGCGCGTTTGGCAAGATTGAGCGAAGAAAAGTACAAAAATATATGCGGCTATCTCAAAAGTCATTTTGGAATTTTCATTCCCTATTTTAATCCTTAACCCGATTAATACACGAAAACAAACATCCCATTCCACTTTCATAGCGGTTTGGGATGTTTGTTTACTATGTTTTTAGGACTGAATCATCGGTATTACATTACCCTTTGGGACAGCCCCTTTCGTTTAACCATCAATGGCTTCCAGCTAAACCGGATGCTGCTCCTGTTAATAACGGGGAGCTTCGCGTATCCTACCAGCGGAACGATTGGCAGCCTTTCACCTTAAGGGCAGCTTCAGCCCTTACGGAAATGTTTCCGCCATTGCCTCCATAATCTTTGTTTTTGAACATATCCCGCGTGGATGTGCCAGGCTTTTTCTTCCATGCTGCTTTACTTTTATCCAGCAGGTCTACCTTGGCCGGTCCCAGCTCCGCTTTAAGAATGCCGCCAGCTTCCGGACATCCTCCGTCCCAGCTATTGCTCGCTTTGACCCCGAATGTCAGTGATGCAGGGCCATGTGCTAACTTACCGGTCAGCTCTGCGCTAATTCCATCTTTAGAAAGATCTTCAAATGGGCTGATTTCCAATCCGCCCCCTACACCGAATCCGGCCTCAAGGCAGGAGGAGAAGCCTTCATCCGTTACACAAACCTTGCCGCCGCCGCCAATTCCTTCGTAAGCGGAAGCTCCAACGCAGAACATACCGCATGGATCGCGAAGCAGAACCGGGTTGTTGTTAACATAGGCATACAGATTCGCTTGACCACTCTCGAAGAGCACCGGATCGCGCGCCGTCCATCTTCCTGAGGCAGAATCGTAATCTCTCGCCCCGAAACGGACTAACCCAGTTGCCCTGTCCTCCAAGCCTCCTGCGAACCCGATAAGAAGTTCAAAGGCCGGGTTGGAGTCGGAAAGCAGCACCCCATAGCTGTCATAACGCAGCTTCTTCACTTCGGCGCCTGCCGCGTTGAGCACCAGCTCAGGCGTACCGACATTGTCCGTAATGACATAATAACGTTGTCCGCCTCGTTCAAAGCCAATCAGTAAGGAATCTTCATTATAGTAGTAATTGGTTACCTCACCATTCGTGCCGACCGAAGCGGTAAGCATCTGCAACGAATGAGGATGGCCGTATAAATATTGGATTGTTTTTCCTGTTCCATCATCCCTTGCCGTTCTCCGGCCTAGAGCATCGTACGTGTACGTATACGTCGAGCCGCTCACCGTAGCCTCTAGCAGCTCTCCCCTCACACCGTAACGGAATCTGTCGCTGCCGCGCTGCTTCAAGAAGCCGTCCGCATCAAACACATAGGCTGTTACCCCTGCCTGTTTAAGCAGGTCATTAGCATCATACAGACTCAGCTCCTCAGGCTTGCCCGTTATAGAGCGGCTGGTGCGGTTTTTATTGACATCATAGCTGTAGGTTTCTGTGAATCCCCCGCCAGCCCTCGCAGATGAGAGCAATTGGCCGTCCCGATCGTATTCATAATGGATAAGATCTGCTGCCCCGCCAGCCATTGAAACCGTGCGATCTGTAACAAAACCTCTACTGTCATAGTCATACTCCGCGCCATATACAGACCGGCCATTCAATAGGTACTTCCGCTGCTGCAGCCGGCCAAGATCATCATAGGTGTTTTCCATGCTGAGCGCTCCGTCGCTGACAGTTGCTGCCCGACCTCCAGGACCGCTAAGTGTGAAATTAAAAGGACCAAACCGGGTCATTTGGTTATCCTTATTCCAGCCAATAGCGGTATCATAGACTACATTCGTCACGTTTCCGTATACTTGCTGTGTAACCGACATATGAATATTCGTCAGGTTGGAAAGATTGTCGTACGTATAGTCAAACGTACCGGCTGCCTTTCCTTTATAAGCGATCTTTTTAACATCCGATCCGCTGTACGTATATTCAATCGTTTGCTTTAAAGCGGCATTGCCGGTTTGCTCGCTCACAATACTGCTTACACGGTCCGTTGCATCCGAATAGGTGAAGCTTCGTTTTACATCGGGATCATTCATAGCAGTGATTCGTTTACCACCGCTGGACTCATAGCCATAATCGACATTTCTTCCACTTGGTAGCGAAGCTTTGTTAAGCCGTTCTCCGTTGTCATAATTCAATGTAACCCAAGGAGAAACGCCATCTGGCGCAAAGCTTTTAAATTGCCCCAGCTCATTAAATTGCTGATTGTATTTCATACCGTTCGGCATCGTTAAGCCGGTCAATTGATCGTTACTGTCATAGTTGTAGCTGTATACTTGGCCATTCGGGCTTTTCACAGAAGTGAGCTGATCAGCATCATTGTAAGTAAATTCCTTTTTACTGCCGAATGCATCGGTCATAGAAACGAGCCGGTTACGGTCATCATAAGCATATTGAACCAATTGCTCACCCTGCTTAACTAGCCTCAATCGTCCCTTCGCGTCATATTCGTATTGGACAGGCTGAAGATTTTGGCCGGGATATTCTTCTCTGAACACCCGATCGGCAGCATCCAAATAGGTTTTGACCACTTTACCTTCCGCACTCGTCTCCGTATAGGTTTTAGTTGCCGAATCGAAGGTGACGGTTGAAGTATTGCCGTTTACCTTATACGTGTGCGTCAAAGTTTTGAGGCTGCTATCTTGATTTAACTGGAACGTGCGCGTTTCCGTGACAGTTGTAGTGCGCCCGTCCGGAGTATTAATCTTCAATTCCACCAACATAGGAACATTTTTACCGTACCGCGGATCTTCTCCTATCGTTTTCGTTGTCACTGTCCCGTCCGGCAGCTCCACCTGCTGGCTCCCGTCAAAGCGGAGCGTTGACTTAATCTTTGCGCCTGCAGGGTCTGTTGTGGTGCGAATAATATTTCCGCTGGATTGTTTCACTTCATATACGGTCTTCTTATTCTCTGGGTCTGTAAAGACAACCTGGTAACCATTCTGGATTTTGGTGCGGGCAAGTGTTTTGACGCCTTCAGCAGCATTTTTCGCCTGAATGAGCATTCCTTCGCTGTCATATTCGTATTCGCTCATTTGCTGTTTAGGATCGGTAAACTGGGTCAGCAGCCCGCTTGCATCATAACTCATCTTGTAGCTGTCCCCGGATAGAAGCGTTACATTTTTTAGCTGTCCGGATCCGTCAACTGCAAGTGATGTCCGCTGCCCGCCAGGTGCGACAATCGCCGTCGGCAGCCCTTGAGCATCCCGCTCAATAATCGTTTTGTTCCCGTCCCGATCCTCGATCGATTGCAGGCGTCCCTCTGTATCATATCCGAAGCTCTCCACCACGGTGCCTGTCAATGAATGAAGGGTATCCGTATGACGGCCAGTATCTGCATCGAATTGATATAAAAATACTCCATCATCGCTTGGAACCGTGGTTCTATCGCCAAATAGCGTTGCTTTGTAGAAGCGGTACTCACCATATTTGGCCCCATCCCGCGAGCTTACGATTAAATTCCCCTTTGAATCCACATTCGAGAGATACAAATCGGTCGTCTTGTATTCTTCTTTAACCTTCTTAAGGGTGTATGGATTAACCTGCTCCACAATCCCATTGAACGAAATCTTGTAGAAATCTCCTGTAGGTCCCCCAAATTGATAATAGGTTTGGAAATATATATTGCCAAGTCCATCTATTTCGAAGTTTGTCGTATAGAAGCTCGATTCAAGCGCTAGTTGGCCATTTGCAATTGCCGACTTCGTAGGAGGACCTGCATAAAGCTTCATCGTGCCGTCCGGATAAATGCGACGAATCCAGGCCCTAGCCCCATAAAAATAACCGTAGGTGTCAAGTACATATAAGCTTCCGTCAGGACCGATTTGCATTTTTTCTATAGAACCGATTGTCTGTTTGTTAGCAATTCCGTTATCAGCTCCACTCCCAGGGTGGTTCACCTTAAACTCGTTCATGGCAACAACTCGCCCGTCGCTTCCGACTTTATACAAATCCTCTGAAATCCCTATAAAATATAGATTCCCGTTAGCATCTCCCTTTATATCTGTTACATAATAAATTTCAGCTTCAGTTGCCTTGATTCCATCAGGAATTAAGGCACTCGGTTGTCCTTTGATCCCATTACCTACAACCACAGTCCACTCCGTTTCCGAAATCTTCTTTCTAAATAGTTTATATTGATTACTAAAGAAGACATATACGCTCCCATCTAAGCCTATAGCTAGCCGATTCAGTTCATAATCCATAGGAAAGCTTCCGACTTTATTCAGTTTATTAGTAGGGTCCAGCCTCAAAATCAGAAGCTCTTGGGTTGTATAATTGGATGCCGCATAATACAGTTCACCACCCGCCCCTGTTGCAGTATAGCTTGAGAAAACTCTAGATTGAAGGTGGTTATCCCGTTCATAATTGCCTGGTATACTAGGATCACCGCGCAGATTCAAAGACTTAAGAGGATACGTATTTTTCTGCGATCGGGAGCCATTCCCCATGTACAAGGTATCACTGTCCTTATTAAAAAAATGATGCGTATTCAGGCTCCATCCGGCAATACCCATCGTTTCATACGGATTCGAAGGGCTCGAAATATGTCCGTCCCATACTTTGGAGGAAGTGATATAAGTCGTTTGCCGGCCTCCGCCAATGACGGTGTTGCTGCCTTTCCCTATTCTTCCGAAGCTTTGATAAAAATCTCCATCTGATTCGTAATAGACAGGTGTGTAATGGTAAATCACTGTAACTCGATACGGATATTCACCGCCAGCCAGCATACGCCCATAAACGTCTTTACCATCCCAAAGGTACGTATGCGTTTGGTTCGGGGCCGAATTGAATACTGTGCTGATAGACTTGCCCGCAATCTCAATTTTCACTGTAATGAATTTTAAAGACGAAGGCGTTGTTGCATCGCTTACAGGAATAGTGATCTTCGATTTCTTCACATACCCTGGAGTGCGCTCACTATCATGGTAAAGTGAATATGAGGTTCCTGAAATCGGGATGATCTCACCTAAGCTCTGATTTTCACATCCGATAATGGAACCCTTTTGCTTGCAGGGGTCCTCGTTATCGGTATCGTCTTCGTTAGGCTTCCTGTTCGGAGGATCGGTAGCATCGTCAGGTGGACCGTAAGGCCAGTTGCAATCCCATGGTGTGAAATGCGCAACCGGTGAACGCCACAAGCTATGTCCCGGCTGATACATCCCGGCTAATTTCTTGCGTTCATCCACGGTAAGACCTAGAGCATTCAGCTTGGTATCATCATCCGCCACACCATCACCATCTGTATCAATGGTGGCAATTCCTCCCTGATTGCTGATGATAGCAATAACTTTTCCGTTATCGGATGGAACCCACTGACCCATTTTGCGATCGTAATACCCAACTGGAACGGTCTCACCGACCGGGAAATTCAAATAATTATCCACATAATAATATAAGGGCTTATTAAAAGTAACCTCTGTCGCTCCCGCCTCGATAGCTTCATCCGCTGATAGCTCCACAGCATGGGTATAACCGACGAATGTCGGCAAATCGCCCGGCATGGACTGCTGCCCCTTCTCGCCAACGGTATACTCGGTCGCACGGAAATGAATCTCATTAAGCGGCACCGTCGTGCCATCTGCAAGCTTCATCGTTGCTGTAGTGCCTTGAGGCACTAGGATGGTCGGTGTACGTGTTCCGTCTGCATCGACAACGGCGCTGCCCTGTGCAGCCTGCATCTCCTGGGCATTCATAAGGTTAATCGCCGTCACCTTCGTATCGTAAAGCTTCAATACTACATCTTCCATTGTAGTGTAGTCGCCCCATGTGACGGTATGCTTGCGCTGTACACTCATGTAACCGTCTTTACTTGACACTACGGTCAAGCTGCCAATACCGGTTACTGCCATATCGAACATCCCGTCCGTACGGGTCAGCGTCTGCCCCCACTCGCTATGATTCAAAATAGTAATCTTGACTCCAGACAGCGGATTCCCTGCTTCATCAAGCACTTTCCCCCGAAGCACTGCGGCCCGCTGCGGTTCGATAGCATTCGGTGCAACACCGGTCTGAACCGGATTGCTGCCCTTGTAAAGGAACTCGGTCATGGACGAAAAAGAGGGCTGGCTCGCCAATGATACCGGAGTTGCTACCTGACTCGGATCGGGCGGCAGATTGCCTGTGCCTTGATTTGCAGGCACAACTGAGACCGCAGCCGTTTTCTGCGATTCATTGCCATTTGTATCATAGGCAGTGATTGCCAGATGATACGTGGTTCCGTTCGTCAGCCCAGCCACTGTATAGCTCGTAGCATTACCTACTTGAATAGCAGGATTCCAATGCGCTCCTCCGTCTGAAGACACATACACCTTGTAACCGGCCAGATCGTTTTCATTGTTTGCCGTCCAGCTCAATGCTGCCGCACTGTCACCCGGTGTCGCCGTTAGCCCGCTTGGAACCGCTGGCGGTGTCCGATCAGGCGTCTCGCTGCTGCGCGGTACAGCAGTGACCGCAGCCGTTTTCTGCGATTCATTGCCAGTGGCATCATAGGCAGTGATTGCCAAATGATACGTGGTTCCGTTCGTCAGTCCGGCCACTGTGAAGCTCGTTACGTTTCCCGCGTTAACAGCGGGATTCCAATGGGCTCCTCCGTCTGAAGACACATACACTTTGTAGCCAGCCAAATCTTGCTCATTGTTCGCCGTCCACGTCAGTGCAGCCTTTCCATCACCCGCCACACTCGTTAATCCGGCTGGAATGGCAGGCGGTGTCCGATCAGGCGGCGGGTTCTCACCTGATTCAGGTGTAACGTTTACAGCAGCAGACTTCTGCGATTCATTGCCGTTAGAATCATAAGCTGTCACGGCTATTTTATAGGTTGTGCCGTTAGTCAATCCATCCACCGTATACCCTGTTGCCTTACCTGCATCCGTGCCCAGGCTCCAATTAGCCCCTCCGTCTGCAGAGACATATACCTTATAACCGGCCAAATCGCTTTCGCCATTAGCTGTCCATACTAACACTGCCTTCCCGTTCCCGGCAGTACCAATTAATCCTGCCGGCACTGCAGGCGGAGTGATGTCAGCAGGCGGTGTATTTCCGCTGTTGCTACTGCGTCTCCCGCCTCCACCAACAGGCACTGCAGCACCTACAATGGAATGGGAGCCTGTTTCCAATGACTCACCAGCGGCAGGAGACTTAAACGTCTCCGGTGCATCAAACTTGCTGCAATTGCAGCCGGGGAGCTCTGTCAGTTCGGAGTCAAGCAAAACCACATCCTTCAGCAGATGCTCATTGCGGAATACGGTTTCCGCATTCGTTCCCAATCCCTTCAGTTCTGAGACTTCAAGGTAGGAAAGCCGGTAAGTACGGTCCGGCAGGACATAAGCTTTGTATGAACCGTCCGCTCCTGAAACGGCGTAAAATGTCGGGTTAGTCGTAAAAGACAGAACTACACCTTCAGCCGGCTTATTGTCTTTGTCCACCAATTTGCCTGTAAAAGCCGCTGCTTTCTCAGCGGTAATATGAAGTGATGCCGTGTCACTCTTATATTCCACAGACTGATAAGCGATTACACCGTCACCAACCACATGTATATCGTAAGCACCTAAGGCCAAATCCTTGGTGGAAAATTGTCCTTGTGCATCGGTACGGTCCCAAATGCTGTACGCTCTCTTGCCCTTGATATGTATAAATACAGAAGCGTCTTTGAGCGGGCTGCCATCCGGCGCCGTAACGGAAATGGCTAACGGGTTAGACTTCTGCTCCGCTTTAGCATCGCTCCATCGCTTCCAAACCCGGTGAACCAACACAGCTGCTTCCGCCCGGGTCAGCTTTCTATCCCCATGGAAAGCCCCATCGTTATAACCTTGGATAACACCCGCCTTGTGCAGCGCTGAAACTGCCGGAGAAGCCCATTCGGGAATGAGTCCTTTATCTGTAAAAGACTGATCGTTCGGATCGGCCAGCTTCAGCATGCGGTTCAGCATAACAGCTATTTCGAACCGATTTACGTCGTCATTAGGATGAAAATTTCCATCTGCATAACCTATAATAATTCCGAGGCTTGCGGCCTGGTTCACATCGGGAGCGAACCATTGATCCGAAACGTCGGGGAATATGCTGTTTTTATTGTCCTTGGCATTGCCAGTCAGCCGAGCCAACCATACCGCAGTTTCCGCTCGTGTGACGGCTCTGTCGGGTTGAAATGTCCCGTCCTCGAAGCCTTGAATAATTCCTTCATTCACAAGTCCGTTGATTTCCTGCTCAGCCCATGCAGGCAGCTTATCTGTTAGCTTCAGCCCGCTATTCCCTTTTGAAGCCGCAGGCTGATCAGCCGCGCTCACTGGTGCAACAGCCTGAAGAAGCAAAATAAATATCATGAACTGCAAAAAAACTTTCTTAAAAGAGCGATAGCCCATATTTTAAATCCTCCTTCTTAATCCATGTGACAAATTCGATAAGAATGATACACTTTGTATCTAACCTAATAAAACTCTACCTTCTTTCAGCTAAAGCAGCCCTTTTCCCGAGCCAATTTCCCTCCGTTTCTTTACAGCATTCCCCTCTACTATCTTCCTAGAGAGCAAGAATTTCAGACAGAGCCTATAATCCCTTTTTTCAAAATGACTAAGTAATATATTTAGTGTGAGCAAGTAACAAGTAACTGAAAGTTAACTAACTGTATCTCATTACCCCAATGCCGCTCCTGTAAAAAAGAAAAGACGCACCTCCATATTGGAAGTACGTCCTTGTATAGGTCGAGGATCTAGACTTTTCCCGATGCGGCTTGCCCTAACGTAGTGATAAGTCCGTCCATGCTCGTCGTATTTTTTTCATGCTGATATTGGGCAAGCTCGGACTCTCCTTTTTTCTCAGCCCATTTCTTAAGCGTGTCACGCTCACCTGAATAGGAATAATAAGGAATGCTATAGCCGCAGGAGGTTTTCACTGCATGAAGCTCTGCACATATGATTTGGCGAGTGCCTGGTAGAAGCTCAAATTGTGGCACCCAATGATTCCATTCCTCTGTCCCGGGTAAAATAACGCGCCCCTTACCATACAACCGCAATATCATCGGCGGGCCTTCCAATGCTATGAACATAAAGGTAATTCTTCTGTTCTCCTCAATGTGGGCACTCGTTTCGTTCCCGCTTCCCGTCAAGTCCAAATAAGCGACTTCCGTTGGTGAAAATATCCGAAGCGCATCATACCCTTTTGGCGATATGTTGACATGCCCTTCTTCATGAAGTGGAGCTGTCCCTACAAAAAACATCCTTTGCTTTTGAATAAACTCCCGATGCTCAGGCAGTAGTGCTGTAAACAGTTTCCCCATTTTTCCCCACCCATCCCTTCATCTTAATATTTACTCAATCCGGCTCATTCAGATGCTCAGCTGGTTTTGTCATTTAGCCACAGCACCACGTCCTGCATAACCTCTTCGCGATTTGTTTCGTTCAACATTTCATGTCGGCCGCCAGGATACAGCTTGTAAGAAACCTCCTCCATACCAAGCTTGTTATACATACTTACGAGTTGCATGATGCCTTTGCCCATTCCTCCTACCGGGTCGCGGTCACCTGATAGTATAAGAACCGGCAGATGCTTGGGAATGCGCTCCATATGCTGAAGACGGTGAATATCTACCAGCCCATGAAAAAAATCTCTAAAAAAGCCTGCTGAGAACACTCCCCCGCAAAATGAATCCTGTATATAACGGTCTACCTCTGCTTCATCGCGGCTTAGCCAGTCACTCTCCGTACGATTCGGCTGAAATTTTTTGTTGTAGCTGCCAAAAGATATCGACATCAACAACGAGCTGCGATGATCATCCCCTTTCATAGAGGCTATAAGCTCTGCAAGGACTATCCCTGCTCGTATCGCTTGAGATTGTCTGCCGTTTGTGCCCGACAGCACGACTCCGCTTATTTTTGCAGGGTAACGATACATATATTGCTGCGACAAAAAAGAACCCATGCTGTGGCCGAATAAATAGATGGGCAATCCTGGGTGGCTCTCTGCTATGGTATCCGTCAGTTTGGCCATCGTATTCGTCATCTGGGAGAAGCTGTTCTTCGGTGTCAAACCTACCCGATCAGGCTTCCCTGCCGTCAGACCGTGTCCTATATGATCGTTAGCGTATACTATATAACCCGCATCCGTTAAAACTTTGGCAAACCGTTCATAGCGCTCCGCGTTTTCCGCCATCCCGTGCGAAATCTGTATCGCCGCTCTCGGTGTTCCTGCACCTGCTTTGCTCCAACGATAAACGAAAATCTCTTTTGATTCCGCATCCAAAAAAGTAAAGATTTCTTTATGCAATGAGAACCGCTCCTCACTTTTGCTTCAATCTTATTATCACGATTCCATTCAATAATTCAACTTCTACCGTTCTATAAAACAGGAGCCAAGCAGCTCGTAAGAGCGAAGCCGCTTCTCATAATCAGGAATTACCGAGATGACCAGAAACTCATCCACACCGTATCGAGCGCTCATCTCCTCCAACCGAGCTTTCACCTGTTGCGGAGTACCAGCCACCAGCTTGCGCTGCTGAATAGCTCTCTCTTCTTGCTCTTCTTGCCGCTCCTTCTCTCGCTCCTGCACCGGCTCAGCCTGTCCTTGTGGTCTAAACCATGCTGATGCCTCCGAGGCCAACTGCTTGGCTTCCTCTTGAGTTTCGGCACAAATAACGCCAATGGCTACAATTACGCGAGGCTCCGCTTGAAGCCGTGAAGGCTTAAACTTTTGCCGGTACTCCGTTACTATTTCCAGCCCATCCCTATCGCTCATAAATTGTCCAAACACGTAGCCGGTCCCGAACTGAGCTGCATAAGAAGCACTTTTACTATTTGTTCCAAGCATCCAGACCTCAGGAGGAATAGGCGGGAGAGGACGCGCAATTACCGGTTGGCCTTCTATTTGGTAGTTATGAACCAGCATATCCATTAAAGCCTGCAAGGAATCCGGTAAATAACGAACATTTTCCAGAAAATTGCCGCTCAAAGCCATACTTACGTGTGCAGAGCCGCCCGGAGCACGCCCGATGCCCAGATCGATCCGTCCCGGGCATAAGCTGGCTAGCAGATGAAAGGTCTCGGCTACCTTTATCGGTTTATAATGAGGCAGTAATAAAGCGCCTGTTCCCAGTCGTATCCGTTCTGTACGGGCACCGATATAGGCTAGCAAAACCTCAGGGGATGTGCATGCAAGACCTTCCATATCATGATGCTCGGCAACCCAATACCTGTGATAGCCGTGCTGCTCTGCCATGCGTGCGAGCTGAACAGCCTGTTCCAAAGCGGCTACAGAGCCTGCGTTCTTAAAAACCGGCACAAGATCCAGCACACTTAGCTGCATATCCCGTAACTCCTTTCCTACTGTTATTCATTATTCAGGAAACGTCTGTAGCAAGCAAGCCAATCTATCTAAAGGTGAATTCATAAAATTGTCCTTTTGGCAGAAAAATAAATAAACTGAGGTAAATAATGTAAATATAACATAATGTGCACAGTTTAGATAAGAAGTAATGATTTGTCTCGGGTCAGCCTCTATGGTAGGTTTAAATAAACGACTAAGCTGATAGGATAAATAATAAATAAAGAAGGAGTGTTATAATGATGTCCAAAATTGCCAAAAATCTGACCGAGCTAATCGGCAACACCCCTCTGCTCGAGCTTGCAAACTTCAATCGTATGAATGACCTTGCTGCTACACTCATTGCTAAATTGGAATATCTTAACCCCGCAGGCAGCGTCAAGGACCGCATTGGATATGCCATGATACAGGATGCGGAGGACAAGGGACTTCTGACCAAAGATTCGGTAATCATTGAAGCTACGAGCGGGAATGCAGGCATTGCTCTTGCTTTTGTAGCGGCAGCAAAAGGCTATAAGCTTATCATCGCATTGCCGGATAATTTTAGCTTGGAGCGCAGAAATCTGCTGAACGCACTTGGAGCGGAGCTGGTGCTGACTCCCGGGAATGAGGGAATGCCAGGTGCGATGAGAAAAGCTGAAGAGCTCGCTGCCACGATCCCGAACTCATTCATGCCGCAGCAGTTCGATAATCCCGCTAACCCTCAAATACACCGTCAGACAACGGCAGAGGAAATTTGGCGGGATACCGGCGGTACCGTTGATATCTTCGTCAGCGGTGTAGGGACCGGCGGGACTGTGACCGGTGTCGGAGAAAGATTAAAACAGTTGAAGCCAGACGTACAAATAATCGCTGTGGAACCTTTCGACTCTCCGGTACTTTCAGGAGGGGCCAAAGGACCGCATAAACTCCAAGGTCTTGGCTCAGGCTTTGTTCCGTCTGTATTCAACAGGTCCGTTATTGATGAGATTGTAACAGTAAAAAGCGATGCTGCGTTCAATACGGTTCGAATGCTGGCCAAAGCCGAAGGACTGGTTGCAGGAATCTCATCTGGAGCTGCCCTATCCGCAGCCGTTCAAATTGCTAAACGAGCGGAGAATAAAGGCAAAACTATCGTAGTATTGCTGCCCGACTCAGGTGAACGTTATTTATCGACCTCTCTATTTCAAGACAGTCAGCTGCCGTGACGGTATGTCTTCTTGCAGCATATTGTGTTAGGAAGTTCACAATTGGGGCAAGGGGGAAATGCCTTCTCCATTAACGCTTCTGAAGTGGCAGTTGTCCGAATTCGTCCGGGTCAGCAGTAAATAAAAAACAGGCTGTGGAATCGTCAACTCTATGACGTATCCCCAGCCTATTTTGTTTTCACTCTTTAATGACAAGACCGAAAATATTTGCAAATAAAGAGGCTTGTTCCCGAGAGATGATGCAGCCCCTCAAATCCTCAACCTCCACACCTAATCCTGTAAACCTGCAATCACTTATATCAATACCTTCCAGCTTCGTCCCCGAGAATTGTGCTTGATCGATATTCGAGCTATTCAAGTAAACCTTCTGCAAAGTAGAGTTGTAAAAATCTGCTTTGCATAACGAACAGCCATGGAAATCAACCTGTCTTAGGTTGGCAAAGCGGAAAGTTGCGTAATCACCGAAACAGCTATGAAAGAGCACATTTCTTAAAGTCGCCGCCGTAAAATCTAACCCGACTATTTTACAATTTCTAAATTCCGTCCGATGCAGGGTTGAATCACTGAAGTCCGCATTGGACAAATCGCATTTTTCAAAAATGACATCGGTAAGTTCAAGGTCCTTCAACGATGTTTGTGTAAAAGTTACATTTTGAAAAATGATCTTCTCAAAGGAAACTTTATTTGCATTTTGATTATCCATGCTGCAATCCGCGATTATCCCCATATTGAAATAGTCATTCGATTGCACACCAAATTCCGGAATCTCGATATTGGACAAGCCTGTTGGGATTTTGGGTAATTCTATTTTCAAGTTTTTTTCTTATTGGTCATGAGGGGGGCCTCCCTCTCGAAAGTGAGTTCATCCTACCGATTACGACTTCATTACATCCTGCAGAGGTTCGGAAATGATCCGCTGAACATCCTCCATAATAACGCCCAACCTGCGCTCAGCATCAAATAAACGGCGAAGCGACGGATTTAAATTAATGACTTCATACAGCTTCTCCATCTTTTGCATCTCTTCTTGGGACGGCATTTCTCCGGACATCATTTTTTGCTGCAGCTCCGTTTGGCGTTGACGGAAGTCGTCGAGCATTCTTTTGCTGTCCGCATCACCTTTAATCAGCTCATTAATTTCCTTGATCTCCTTAAGCTCGCTGCTTTCGCGAAGCGCTCTAGCCAATTCATAAGCTTTGTCATACATATTCATGGGTAATTCTCTCCTTTTAAATGATTTAATAGACTATAAAAAATAGACGGATGAGCTAACTTGCTTTTCATGGACGTTTCGCCAGTTTCTTTTCACAAAGGGTAAAACGCCCTCATATGATGAAGTAGTTCACTTGATGATTCATGCAAGTCGGCGCTGGGAAGGAGTTGCAAGAGTGAAAAGAACGAAGGTCAAGATTCAGGTTCAACATGCCGGCATGTACCCTGACGATCGAGTCATTATGCTTAGCGATGCGTTGGTGAAGAAATGGAAAATACCTACAAACACAACGCTTGCACTACGCTTTGGTTCCGCTAAACATGAGGTGAAGGTCGTTCCCATTCAGCAAGCAGGCGCCCTTCGGATCAACGACTCCATAGCAGCCAAATGGGGATTGTCAATCGGCAGTTCACTGTGCCTTCAGTATAAACCAACGAGCCGTGCGCTTCACATCGGGCCGTTAATTGGCGTTATGATCAGTCGTGCATATTCGGGTAAACCGGATAGACCTTTTGGAGCCATAACTACATTTTGCCGAGAACTGGATGAAGCTTGTAAATTGTACGGCGCAGCTGTGTACTACGTTACCCCTGATGATCTTAGCGGGCAAGGCGATACGGTCAAAGGCTGGCATTACGCAGGCAGATGGGTAAAACGAACATTTCCGCTGCCCCATGTCATCTATAACCGGCTGACCTCTCGCAGGCTGGAAAACCGCTCCAATGTTCAGCAATTTCTTCGGCATGCCAAAACACATTATCATTCAGCTCTTTTCAATGAAAAATACTTGAACAAAACTGAAGTTTTCGATGCGCTGCGTAAAGAAAATAGTCTCCAAATTTACCTTCCGGAGTCCTATCTGCTGAAAAATTTGCAGACATTGAAATCGATGTGCACCAAGTATCCCACTGTGTTTTTAAAGCCCATTACAGGAAGCCTCGGAAAAGGGATCATTCGAATTAAACGGCAGGCTGACAACTCATTTACTTGTCATTTTACCAATCTTGGCGGCGTCCGTAAACAGTCTTATGGAAATCTAAGCCAGATGTGTGCAGCCCTATCCGGTAAAATCAAGCAGCAGCGCTATCAGATTCAGCAAGGTCTTACGCTTATTTCTGTCGGAGATCGGCCGGTAGACTTTAGAGCGTTAGTGCAGCGCGATGAGCAGGGACAGTGGAGCATCACTTCCATTGTAGCCCGAATCGCCGGAAGTCATCACTTTGTATCTAATTTAGCCAGAGGAGGCACCTTGTCTACGGTTAAAGAAGCTTTGGCACGTTCCAACTCTACCGCAAGCTCTGGGGGAGCGGTTAAATTACGGCGGGCGGCAATCGCAATTGCCAGAGGCATTGAAACACAAATTCAAGGACATTTTGCCGAATTAGGCGTAGATCTGGCTCTGGATATGCAAGGGCGTGTGTGGCTGATAGAAGTCAATTCCAAACCATCCAAGGATGATAATACTCAGCTAACAGGTGAGAACAAGCTGCGTCCTTCCGTCAAGCAGCTTATTCAATACTCCCGTTACGTAGCCAAATTTTAAATGATTGAGGTGATCTCATGATGACATCGTCGTCTCCTTACGCATTGGGCATCATGACCACGCAAATCGAAGGAAATCCGCCATTCTTAAACCGCGGCTTTTACCGCCGACTAACATTGGCCGGCATCCATGCCGGATTTACGGTTTTTGTGTTTTCACCTCAATCCATCGACTGGCTCACAGGGAAAGTGAGAGGCTACGCTTACGATTCCACAACAAATCAATGGCTATCCCGGTATTCCCCATTTCCCAACGTTGTGTATGACCGCTGCTTCTTCACCAACCGGCAGCAGTACAACGAACATCGTACCGCTGTCCGCAGACTTCGGGAGCAGCACAGGTCTGTTTTTTTCTTAGGCTATGGCCTAAGAGGCAAATGGGAGGTGCAGCACATGCTTGAGCAGGACGGCAGCTTCAACAGCTACCTTCCACGGACCGAAGCGATGCGCAGCTTGCGCTCTGTCGCTGACTGGCTGCGGGCAGACGACGAAGTGCTGCTCAAGCCGCAGAGCGGCTCGCAGGGCCGCGGGGTGCTGCTCGTGCAGCGCTGCGGTACCGGCGCTGCGGACGCGCAGGCAACGGCCGGCGCCGCGGCCCAAGCAGGGGCGTCCGCGCCTGCCGCGGCGCCCGCGTTCACCGTGCGCGGACGCGACGCGCACAACCGCCACGTCGGGCGCAGCTTCGCTGACGCGCCCGCGCTGCTGCGCTGGCTGCGCCGCTTCACGGCGCAGCGAAGCTACCTGCTGCAGCAGTACTTGCTGCTGCAGACCCGCACCGGCGATGCGTACGACGTACGCTCGCTTGTGCAAAAGAACGGCGCCGGCCTCTGGCAGGTGACCGGCATGGCAGTTCGCCGAGGTCAAGGCGGCAGCTTGACCTCGAATCTTCACGGCGGCGGCATCGTAGAATTAGCGGTTCCGTTCCTGACCCGCCAATTCGATCCCGATACAGCGAGCAGCATCGTGAACAAGCTTCACGATCTTTCGTTATTAATACCTGAAGCACTGGAGAAGTATCACGGGCGGCTAGCCGAGCTAGGTATTGACTTCGGTATCGATGTCGAAGGAAAAATATGGATACTGGAAGTTAATTCCAAGCCAGGCCGTTCCATCTTTACTTATCTTCAGGATAACCATGCACGCATTAAAGCTTTAACTCATCCAATCCGTTATGCTCGCTACTTACTTCAAAATGCTCATCAGCGGGCTGTGAAGGAGTAGTTTTATGATAGGCTTAGTCCGGTTCAACCAAAAAAGCTCTTTCTAACTGCTTTTTTAACGAAAAGCTTAGTTTACGCTTACGATACCAGCTTTTCTAGCGAAAAGCTTAGCACATGCTTACGAAGCCAGTTTCGCTGAAGCGAAACTCATAGGAGGAAAACCATGAGTTTGACCACTTGCACGATTCATGTGACGCAGAGACAGGAAAGAGTCATCTACTTGACCAGTGAATTGGCGAGATCCCTCAAGCTGTCAAAGACTAAATCCGTAACCCTGCACCTGGGCAGCAAAAGTGTCACCGCAGGCCTGCGTTTACTGAAAAAAACCGGGAATCATCTACATGTGCCGCTATCTATCATGTCTCAACTGCATATCCCTTATCTGGGTACAAGTACGATAGTGTGCCACAATGGCAAGGACATCCGAATTGGTCCATTGATCGGGGTTCTTACAAGCGTTAATGGGAGCACTTCCGCTCCATTCGGCTCAAGAACCGAATTCATCCGGCAATTTATGCGGGTAGGGGCTGAGAAGTCGTATTACTTTGGCTTTTCCCCACGCGATGTGAACTGGTCCCAGCAGACGGTTACAGGAACCTTTCAGCGCAGAGAGGGTGGCGGATGGTATCGCAAAACGGTACCGTTACCCGATGTTGTATATAATCGATTGCCCAGCCGCCAAGCGGAGAAGCTGGCTTCCATGAATGCATTCAAGCAGCGGTTTGTACGAAAAAATATTCCGCTTTTTAACTGGGCTTTCTTTGATAAATGGGATGTTTATAATTTACTCGAAGGCAGCGATGCTTTTCGCTATGTGCCAGAATCGCATATCAACCCCTCCTCCAGC
Source organism: Paenibacillus sp. GCM10027630 (assembly GCF_042676305.1). Lineage (NCBI taxonomy): Bacteria > Bacillati > Bacillota > Bacilli > Caryophanales > Paenibacillaceae > Paenibacillus > Paenibacillus sp. GCM10027630. Next base: position 85,633 of record NZ_JBHTGY010000045.1, read on the forward strand.
CAGATCAAGGAAATGCTCGATAGACACAAATTTATTTATCTCAAGCCTACAGGAGGAAGCCTGGGAATTGGCATTTACCGGCTGACCTACAACCCCAAACGCGGCTACTATGCCCGTTTCCGTCGTTCCGGTAAAAATGTTCTGCTCCGTTTCAGCAAGTTCGAATCGTTGATGTCCTTGTTGAACCGCAGCAATGGACGTCTCAACCATTATGTGGCTCAGCAGGGAATTCGCTTGATTGAGCTTGACAGCTGCCCTATCGATTTCCGCTTCCATCTGACTAAGAACATCAACAATAACTGGGTTGTAGCTGGAATAGGCGCTAAAAAAGCCGGGAAAGGCAGTGTAACGACACATGTCCGCTCCGGTGGGCAATTGATGACTCCGGACCAGGTGCTTCGACAAATTTTTGGCTCCAGAGCAGATCAAGTATTAAGCAATGCGAAAGAAACCGCAATTACACTTGCTGAAGCCATAGAACGAAATGATAAGCATCTTTTGGGTGAGCTTGGCTTTGATATTGGAATTGACCAAAATGAGCGCATATGGATGTTCGAAGCAAACTCCAAACCAGGCAGATCTATATTCAAACATCCCGCCCTTAAAGGAGAAGGTAAAGCAGCTTTGCAATATGTATACGACTACTGCTTATACCTCAGCCGATTTCGAGCAAGGAGGGATTCCTAAATGGAACCACTCTTACACCAAAAGCCGCCACGGCCTACACTGGCCATTCTCACATATGCCGATGAAACACGGGTTTTTAGAGGAAATAAAGAAAATTTTGTCGATTTAATTCGCGTCGGTGAAGAAAGAGGTGTTACTGTTTATGTCGTAACTACCTCTGATTTCAAGCTCACCGATCAAACAATGGTCGGATACTCTTATAATTTTCAGACTAAAACGTGGAAAAAAGGGCAGCAGCCCCTGCCGCATGTCGTTTATAATCGTATTCCTTACCGGAAATTCGAGCTGCTCCCCGATGTGCAGCTAATCATTCAAACCTGTATGAGACATGGGCAAATTCGCTTCTTCAATCCTTCATTTTTTAATAAATGGACTCTGTTCGAATGGCTGAACAAATCCAAGGAAACACAGACCTTCATTCCAACAACACAGAAGCTGACTTCCGGAGATGATCTGGAGCAGCTTTTGCAAAAGCATTCCAACCTTTATTTAAAGCCGGTCAAGGGCAAGGCAGGCAAAGGCATTATGAAGGTTAGCAGGCTTTCGGATAAACAAGCCAAATCACGTAAATATCAATTGAGCATACAAGAAAAAACCAAGAGCCACATCTCCCGCTACACGAATGTCCCTCAGCTCTGGACGCAAATAAGGCAGATGGTAGGATCGAAGGACTATATCATGCAGCAGGGTATTGCGCTATCGAATTACAAACAGCGTCCATTTGATCTTCGTGTTCTCGTACAGAAAAACAGCAAGGGGCTGTGGACCGTTGCCGGAGTTGGAGCTCGGCTTGCAGGCAAGTCGAGCATAACGACACATGTCCCCCGGGGAGGGTCCATTGATGACCCCTCCAAGCTGCTTGAAGCAGGCTTCGGATCGCTTACCAGCAAGAAAATTTTGAACCGTACCAAGCAGACGGCTTTGATTCTCGCCAAACAGATTGAGAAAGCAAGCGGAACCTCGCTGGGTGAAATGTCCCTGGATTTAGGAGTAGATACGACAGGCCAGATCTGGTTTTTCGAAGCCAACTCCAAGCCTATGAAATTCGATGAGCCCCATATCCGTAGAAGATCGCTGGATAACCTGATCCGATACTGTATCCATTTATCTAAGTTATCCCCTAGAAAAGAAGTACGGTCTGCTGTTCGCGCCAAGAAAAAAGCTGCCAATTAGACTGACCATAAAGCAAGATAAGCAGGTGACAAGTGATGAGCATTTATCAATTAGGTGTTTTGGCCATGTATTTGCCTGGAAGAAAGCTCGAAGAGCTTTCCTTCTTTCGCAAATTGAGTGTACACGGGCAAAAGCTTGGGATTGAAGTGCTTGTATTTACTCCCGACGATTTGGACGAATCCATGAATAAAATCAATGCTCTGTTCTTTCATTCTCCTACTCAGCAATGGCGCCGCAAATGGATACCGTTTCCTGGTCTGATCTATGACCGTTGCCGCTACCATGGGATCGACAATTTTCACAAAATCAGTAAATTCCGTTCCCAGAACAGCAAGCTTCGTTACCTGAGTAAACCTTTAGCTAACAAATGGACTATGTATCAAATTTTATCGGAAAAACCAGAGATTGCCGCTCATCTTCCGGCAACCGTCCGCTACAATGGGGATAAAGAGTTAATCAAATTTTTGAAGCAGCACCGGCGCGTGTTTTTAAAACCTCGCAATGGTACCGGAGGACGTGGAATCGTTCGACTTCAGAGCATGAGTGATTCATTATTCATTCTCCAGGGACGTGACCCTCAGAGAAGAATCATAAACGCCCAGAAGGTCAATGCGAACCAAATATCTGCAAGGTTAAGCGGTTGGAAGCTGGAAGGACGTTATATCGTTCAGCAAGGCATTCCTCTTACATTGAAGGATGGACGCGTCCATGATTTCCGTATGTTGGTGCAAAAAAATGGCAAGGGCCAATGGCAAATTACCGGTTGCGCCGGTCGGGTGGGACCGAAAAATTCGGTCACCTCAAACCTTCATGGGGGTGGCTCCGCCATTCCTATGGAAGCGCTCCTTAAGAGGCGTTTTGCCGATCATGCCAAGATCAATGCCATTAAAAATGATGCCTATGAGCTAGGGATGCAGGTTGCCCATTTCACCGAAGAAAAATTCGGAATCCAATGTGAGATAGGCATTGACCTGGCGGTTGATCCTAGTGGCAAGGTGTGGCTTTTGGAGGTTAACCCGAAACCATCGCGGGAAGTCTTTTATCGGATAGGCGAGCGTGAAATTTACCGCAATGCCATTGTCCGTCCTCTGGAGTACGCCCTTTGGCTGTTTAAGAAAAAACCGTCAGATAGCAAGGAACAATGAATACAGAAGAGCCCCCTCCGTGTAATTGGAACACGTGAAGGAGCTCTTTTCGTTTGGTCAGGTTCTTAGTATGCTTCATCCGTAGTCTAATTTCAAAAACCCGAATTAAATCCATCCCTAACCGACTTTTACTGGGAGATCAACAGCATCGGGGTTCTGTAAGAATTACAGGAAGCTTTAGTTCCGTTATCTCTTCATTTTGGGCATAAAAAGGCTCGCAACACCCTAATAACGGAATTGCAGCTTCCGCTATCATCTCAAATTAAGCAAGATTGAATAAATAACGGAACTTTCAGCTCCGCTATGGTACTTTGGTAGTTTACAGCCGTTTATCCCGTGTAACACCAGAAGTCTACGGTACTCGCTTAGACCCAAACCCACGTAGTAGCGTTACATGGCGATCGGTCGAACCCACGCGGGTTGTCCAAGTTTATTACTTATACCTTCTGTTCGCCTGATGCCCCTTTTAACGTTCAATCAGTTCCAAAAGCTGGCTAAATTGTTTGATTCGAACATGGGCATCCTCTAATTCTCCACCGCTTTTGAAATCAGCGTAATCGCAGCCAATGACTGTCAAGCCATTCTTCAGTCCGGCTTCCACATCAGAGGAGCGATCGCCAACCATCCAGGCTGTACGAATACCGTAGGTGTCCAGCAGCATCCTGACTAGATCAACCTTGGAGCGCGTTTGAAACTCACCCGCACTGTACAGGCCTTCGAACAACGGTCCGATGCTCTTATGTGCTACGACCTCTTTTACATAAGTCTCCAGGCCGTTACTTGCGACAAACAATCGAACGCCTTGCTGATGGAGCGCAGTTAAGGTTTCCGCCACACCTTCGTACAAGACTCCTTCTCCGCCAGCTAAACCATTTAACTGGTAGTCCAATAGCAGAACATCAGCACGCCTATGCACGGCTTTATCTGAATCAGGCATTACCTTCTGCCAAATATGCTCAAGCAGCATTCCCAGGCTGCCTAGAATCACACTTTCCGGCGGTGTATCGCCGCTATAAAGCTTCTCTGAACGCAGCTGATCGAACGTTGCATGATAGGCTGGCAAAAGAAGCGTTTCCGTTTGAAATAATGTTCCGTCCAAATCAAATATCATGGCTTCCGGCTTTTGAAATGTTGGTAACAAACCCTGATCCCTCCCAATTTGACTAATCACGTTCTATACAACCATGATTCTCTAGTATTGTCAAACAAGACTTGTACCTCACAAACACGGATAGATTAACAAATAGATCAGCTCAAAGTCTTTTTTCTGTTGCCCCCGCTGAATGCAAGTGACATAATAAATTTAAGAAATCATCTCATCCCTTTAGGAGGACTGCCAATTTATGCAGCAGCAAAATTACAGCAATCACCGCAAGATGGATCCGCCTTATCATTATGTCCTGTCTTTTCTATGTCTGCTTATTCTAATTGGCTCCATCTGGTTTTTAATTGCATCAGGCAAAGTTTTTGAAGGCTTGCTCTTCCTTGGAATAGCTCTAGCGCTGCTGATCTTATTTCTTAAAGTCCGAGGCTATGGGTTGAGGGCACAGGACCGCGCTATTCGCGCCGAGGAGAACCTGCGGCATTTCATTCTTACCGGTATGCCTCACGACTCCAGACTAACGATAGGCCAGATCATAGCTCTAAGATTTGCAAGCGATAAGGAATTTCCTCAATTGTCTCGTAAAGCGGCAGAAAATAATATGAAGCCAGACGACATCAAAAAAGCCATTACCAGCTGGCGTGCTGATCATAATCGGCTTTGAAAACTTACACAAAAAACCGTCGCACCTATTCAATCATGCTTGATTGGACAGGTATGGCGGCCTTTTTTTCGTTCAAATTGCTCCTATCTTTTGCAATGGCATCATTTACCACATCACCAAATAGAGAGTTTGCAACAGCCATGTAGAATGTATAGTTTATTGAAACTTTTTTTAGGGGGGCCTACTTATGTTCTTCTTTTTAAACGAGCTTTACTGCAACCGGTACATCAAAAAAATGCTATACATATTTGTGGCTATCGACATTGGTATCCTTGTTGGGCTTATCGGCAAATAATACAACGAATCCCCTAACTACAACCTTGCTACATATAAAAGCCCCTTGACTTTGAAATGACGATTGGGGCTTTTTGGATTTCACATAGCGCCTGTAGATTCAATCTTTTGTTCTGGGGACTACTTTAATTTTCTAACTTTTTCGGCATTGAGATATCTTCACATTCAAATGTCTATCTTAAAAAAGAGGTGATGGATAAGTATCCAGTAGAATTAATTTATTATTTATTCTATAGTAATCTCGATCTCTGTACTTAATGTTTTTGTATCTTTATAAGCATGATTGAGGAAGTAACGGGCTTCTACCCCGATTTTGTAAGTGCCGGCCGGAAGGTTGTTAGGAAGCAATCGCGTATCATGTATTTTATTGTCAGGATTATGATAGTCATAATTATACTGCTGCAGCAGCCACTGAGGGAAGATTCGATGGTATTCATCCCCGGGCTTTACTGTTAAAGGAAAGAGAGCTAAAGTTCCTCCTAGATCTGACCGTTTTCCCTTCTGATCCTCGATATAGAAACCCATAAATTGACCAGAATACTCAAGAGCGAGATTTGAGTCACCCTTGTACCGTAAATCTGCTCGAATATTCATAAATTCATTCTTCTTATAAGATGCTTTCTCTGAAAACAGGAACAGGCTAAATATATCTTTTTCTTTATTTGAGTGTACATCCGATTTAACTTCTAAAAACGATGGAAATTGCACGTTAATTGTTTTGTCCGATTCATCATACGCAATATTGGAACGCATATTTTCAACCAAAAAACGTGTCGGCACATAAGTGTCCCCATCAATATTTAACGTCTTGTAATTCGATGGAAGCGCTCGTTCTTGGCCATTAAACGTATATTTAACTGGAAATAAAATAGCTTTAATAGTTTCCGAAGCATATGCAATGTTACAAATAGATATAAGCAAACCAAAGATTAGACCGACAAAAAACTTTTTCATACAAATCCTCCTGCTTATTAAAAATCTATCTGCCTAGAATCAGGCAGCGTAGTAATCATCCATTCCGGCAGACTTCAATTGCTCCATGTTCGCGTCTTTTGTGAGCTTATAGACCTTAGTCGCTATCATCTCAAGGTGTGCAAATTCTTTAGTACATCATAGATGTAGGTGATAACTGAGCCTTGAATTACTTAATACTGATTTTAGACGATATCCTCTCTTTAAACACAAGACCGTAGAACTTATTTTAACGGGCTTTCTTAAATAATGCGAATATTAAGATATAGACGAAAAATCAATGTGTACTATACATACATTAGGCAGGTAGATCACCCAACAACCTCCTACCCTCAAAAAAATAAATTTTTGAAGACTGAAATTGAGATTGAAGTAAAATAAGCAAGATTGGTTTGGTAGATTCCTATATATAGTATATTATGGAATTTTCGATCTAGTCCCCAACGTTCATAGACAAATTCAAAGTAGAAGCCCTCAATCCCGAAATGAAGGAAAGAGGGCTTATGTTTTAAAATACCTTTTTCACATCCTGCTCCGATTTCAGTATCTCTACCGCCTCACGAAAGCGCAGCGAATGAATAATCTCCCTTTCCCGCAAAAATTTAAGTCCATCCTGCAAATCCACATCATCCGTCAAGTCGATCAACCACTGATATGTAGCCCTCGCCTTCTCTTCCGCAGCGATGTCCTCGTACAAGTCCGCTATTGGGTCTCCCTTCGCTTGAATGTATGCAGCTGTCCAAGGTACTCCGGAAGCATTGTTGTAGAACAATGCCCTATCATGGGCAGCGTAGTGATCATCCATTCCGGCAGCCTTCAACTGCTCCATAGTCGCGTCTTTTGTAAGCTTATAAACCATAGTAGCGATCATCTCAAGATGTGCAAATTCCTCAGTCGAGATATCCGTCAATAATCCAACCACTTTATTAGGGATCGAATAGCGTTGATTCATATAACGAAGTGCGGCTGCAAGCTCTCCGTCAGCCCCTCCGTACTGCTCCATTAACAGCTTAGCCATCCTTGGATCGCATTTGCTGACTCTTACTGGATATTGCAGCTTTTTCTCATAAATCCACATGCTTTTGCTCCTCTCCCTTCGCTAGCAATCTGCATCTTCTAACGGATTTACACCTGCCATGGCCAAGGTGTTTCAACCCACTGCCACGGATGCCGGGAATAACTTCGTCCATAGCTCTGCAAAGGGCCGAATGCCGATTCAAACTCATGCGCGAGCCGCATCCTAGTATGAGCGCATTGATTGTATTGTTTAAGAGCTTGAACGTCGTTCGGATGGGTATCCAAATACAAAGTCAATTCGACCAAAACAAAATCAACCGCCTGCAGCTCTTGCAGCTTCGTATAGTACTGCTCAGGCAACTGTTGTTCCATGAAACCAGCTCCTTTCAAATTAACATTTTGAATCGTACGGGCTGTATAGCATAGGCCATAGCGTACCTAGTTTTAATGCTTCCATCGGAGAAAATTGAGGCAAATTCATTGGCTGAAATTGAATGTACAATTGCGGAGGTGTACTATACGTTTTCATTCTGATGGGCGGACAGGGATCGAACGGACCAATAAACGGATACCATACTTTTTCTTGAGACGGCAACATGGCTGATAACCTCCTTAGAGCTTTAGCGGGACTTGCTTCAACAGCTTGCATTTTGGGGATAAGGAACTGCTATTTATACATACTTATCTGGTTATCTCGTCCTTTATGAGTAGAAATTGAAAAACATATTAGTGAAAGGGTATATCAATGATCGTCAAAAAAGACCCGGTATTATATCTATTTGACTCTATAAAATGCTTGTCAGTGCCGCAATTGTTATAATGTTCATACAGGCTTATAAGAGTATCGGCGGGGGGAGACGAGACGTATGATCATTTATCCGATTTTAGAAGAAGGAGCAACAATAGGAGTAACAGCGCCCTCATCCGGGGTAAAAGCTGAACTGCATGATTTGCTTAAACTTTCATGCAGCCGTATCCAGACCAAAGGATTCAATGTCATTTGTGGAGATACTGCTTGGACTCAAGAAAAGGCCAAATCATCACCTGCCAAAATACGGGCTAAAGAGTTCAATGCTATGATGCGTGATGATAAGATTAATATGATCATTCCTCCTTGGGGTGGAGAGTTGTTAATTGAGATCCTTGAATATATTGATTTTGAAAATTTAAAGTGCAAATGGATACTAGGGTATTCAGATACAAGTGTATTGTTAATGGCAATCACGATAAAGACAGGCATAGCGACTGCTCATGGCACGAATCTTATGGATTTAAGAGGCGAATATTCGGATCACACCACAGCGATGTGGCAAGCTGTCTTATCAACTAAAACTGGCGAGTCAATCCTCCAGCATTCTTCACTAAAATATCAAAAAGAGTGGGATTACACGGCTCCTTCGCCATGCGTCTTCCATTTAACGGAACCAACATATTGGAAAGCTGTTTCAAATATTGATGTGAAAATAAAGGGTCGTCTGCTCGGAGGATGTATTGATGTGATAAGACATTTAATTGGCACACAATATGGCGATGTGCGGCATTTCCAAAAACAATTTATTCATAATGACCCCATATTGTGGTATTTAGAAAATTGTGAGCTGACGACAACAGATTTGCGCAGGTCATTAGTTCAAATGAAATTAGCAGGATGGTTTGAAAATTGTTCAGGTCTTATGTTCGGTAGAAGTAATGCCAATCAGCCTGTTGATAATTATACAGTTGAAGATATTTATAAGGAGCTTTCCGAGGAGCTTCAAATACCAGTTATCTACGATATGGATTGCGGTCATGTTCCTCCACAAATGACGCTCATTAATGGGGCATATGCAGAAATAGAAATAGAAAATGGCAAAGGGTCGGTCATGCAATATTTTCATCCATAGCGACCTTATTGTTGTAACTGCAATAGTTCAAGGGGTACCCCTATAAGAGGCAGTCCCAAAAGGGTATCAGTGAATGAATCAGTCCCAAACTATGTACAAAAACGCCACCAAAACCACCATGTAAGCGGAAATGGAAGCGTCTTTTTTGTAGGAAAATTCACATCAGAGCGGGGGTTCGAAAATCGAAAAATGAGTCCGGCCGCTTTTTGGATGTTACTTAAGTGATGGGGCGAGAAGCGATGTTCAAAGGCTGCTCTCAACCTAGAGGAGAAGATGATTTGTCGGGGCCGCTGCGGAAGGAAAGAAAATAGATGGAAATTGTAACGCTAATCCAGCGTGGATATCGCCTGAAATCAATCTAACTGGAAAAACTAACTCTAATAGAGGTGAAATGGTGGATATCAGCCAAAATACGTAGAATTAGCAGGAGGAATTCCAGCTATAAGACTTGGAACGCTATTTTCGGAGTAACTAACTTGACATTTTCCTGATAATTGCACGGAGTGCGCCAGACTGCCATGCAATGCCGTAACCGAACCACGAGCCACGAACCACGAACCCGATACCCGCGATGAGTACGCGCTGGAAAGCGACCTCATCTTATTCATCACTAAGCATACACAAGAATGTGCAAAAAAGCCTTCAACTATTAAAGTGGAATTGAGGGCTCTTTTGCAACCATCTATTCAGGATAAAATGGTGGAGGGATTGTCTCAAAATGACTTTTGGGACAGCCCCTTTTTCCTAAATAGGTCAATTATCATGTAAATACGTTTTTTCCACCCGAAAGGAGTACACTTGGTAAGCATATCCACTAAATCTTATGTATTTTAAACCTGCTTTAATCCAGCTTAATATTGATTTGCAGAAGCCCTACGCGGCGCAGCGCTTGATATACAATAATCAGTACAGGTCCGAGAAACAACCCTACTACACCGACCAGCTTAAAGCCTAAATACATGCTCATGAGCGCTGCCAACGCATTGATTCCAACGGCATTTCCGATAATTTTGGGTTCAATCAATCTTCGGAATAGCATAATGATCACAAGTAGAATCAAAAGTCCAACACCTAGAAACACATTGCCCACCAGCATACAATATAAAGCCCACGGCACCAAAACAGCGCTCGTACCTAGAACCGGCAGCAAATCAACGACAACTATCAGCAATGCTACCGCCAAAGGGTACTCAACTCTCAAGAACAGCAGACCAATTAATGTAACGATATAGGTAAGCAAGCTGATTAGAAGCTGTGCAAACATAAACCCAAGAAGCGCACGCCGCAGATCAGCCAGCACACTGATAACCTTAGCCTGCGATTTGTTCTCAAATAACTGCAGGAAGGATTTTCTAAGCATGGGCAAACCATAAGAAATCAAATACAAGCCAATCACAAACACCACAAAAAATACGAATAAATTCGGTATCGTCTTTGCAACTCCTAGGAAATAGCCGGATACCGCAGTTACAATGTCTTTAATATTTTCCGTAACCGTATTAACTCCAGTCTCCACCAGACTTTGTAACTGCTCGGCAAGCCCTGACGGAAGTGTGCTGTAAAAAATTCTGGTCTTCTCCGATGTGTCATCTAGAAATCTCTGTGCATTATTCAGATAGTCGGGTGCATCTTTCCAGAATTGGATGAGTTCCGACACTATCTTAAATCCGACTAGATAAAAGAAACCTAGCATGGCTGCTGTAAATAAAGTACATACAGTAGCCGCTGACAGCCCCCTGCCTAAATGAGCATATTTCATGAGCCCCTGAATCAGACGCTCCAGAAAAATCGCAATCACCAATGCCATTAGAAATGGAAAACCAATGGTGAACATCCCATAAATCAGTACCACGCCAATCGCACAAAATAGTATTGTCCTAAGAGACATGAATCGGCAGACCCCCTTAACTATTTTAAGACGCCGACTCTTCAGTTGCTTTGCGTGTTGTAAAATCGACATCCTTATAATATGAATCTACAACCAACAGATTAGGTCCGCAGCATTGAACCGCCGGACAATGACAATTGACGGAACCATGAAGCGGATGTGCTTCCCAGCGCGCAAATACTTGTTCAAGTGTATCTGTATGGATATTACCCAGTGCAGGAACATCCGAAAAGTCAGTCACATACACATCCCCTGTGAACAGATTCACATTCAGACGATTACGTCCATCCGGATCGTTGCGTACAGTTACATTAGGTTCTCTACGGAGTCTTTGGAGCAAACGTTGATCTTCTCCCAGCATGCTGCAGGCATAAAAAGGCAGTGTTCCAAACAGCATCCAAATGCTGGGGTCCCGCTCGTCCAAAAGCTTGTTAATCGATGCCCTGAATTGGTCCAGTGACAGAACAGGCAAATTAGAAGCGAACGAGCTCGGATACATAGGATGAACCTCATGCCGCTTGCAGCCCATCTCCACAATAAGGCGGTGTATATCGGACAGTTTGTCATGCGTACGGTAATTGATCATGGATTCAGCTGAGATTAGCATCCCTCCACGGCTTAAGGCAACCGTATTTTCTATCATTCGTTCATATAGCTTTCCTGACGTTTGCTGCTTAACAGGATGGCTTGACCGGACGAACCCAACCTGATGGAAGTCATCAGCCGATGTATAATTAAATGAAATATGCATAACGTCCAAATAAGGAGCCATCAGTTCATACCGAGCCAAATCCAACGTCAAATTTGAATTAAGCTGAGATCTAATTCCTCGGCTGCGGGCATATTTAAGAATGGGAACGATGTAATCCCGCACCGTTGCCGCGTGGTAGCTTGGCTCTCCACCTGTAATACTAATGGTTTCGAGATGCTCCACCTGATCCAGCTGCTGAAGCACTTTGGACAGTGGAATTTTCGGACCTTCTGTCATTGTTAACGTCTCCCCAACCGCGCAATGCTCACAACGCATATTGCACAGATTGGTTACAGTCAGTTCTACGCTGGTTAAAATATGCTTGCCATGCCTATGAAGGGAACGGATCGGATCCCAGGGGTCATTCTGAGGTGTAATGGCAGAAACCTCGGGATTCAATTTATGTATCATCTTGTATTTCACACCTGACTCATTAATTATTTTACCATCTATTGTATCCTATGATGCCTAAAAATGAAAATGTAACCAAAACCATTTTTTCCAACATAATCATAAATGAAATAAAAATACAATCGCCGCTAAACATCCAATGAAGGCTGTTAGCGGCGATTGATTTGGGTAATAGGGGTCTCAAGCAGATTCAATTTCATTAACTCCTGTTATCATTAACGACAGCCTCTTCGATAAATCTACATCCTGCGGTGCTTGGGACTCCTGCCCGTCCTCATCCGTCAGCACGCGAACGATCGGCCTCTGTGGGACGAGCTTGTTCAAACCGACCACAATGCCAGATTCGCCTGTATTGAGCGTTACCGTAAGTCCAATCGGATAAATCGCAATTTTATCGCGGAACAGCTCAATTTTACTTTTATCATACAATGTTTCGGTACCGGCAAAAATAATTTCCATCGCTTGATGCGGCAGCATCGCTTTTCGATATACCCTGTGGGTAGTCATGGCGTCATAAGAGTCTACCAAGCCTATCCAGCGAGCATAATCGTGAATAGCCGTACCCTCAATACCACGCGGATATCCGCTCCCGTTTAACCGTTCGTGATGCTGGAACGCACAATGTGCCGCCAAAAGTGGAATATTCGGCTCGTCCTTAAGCAGATAGTAGCCGTATTCAGCATGCTTTTTAATACAGGAAAACTCATCATCGGTAAGCTTGGCATTTTTGCGCAGCAGCTCGATTGGAATCTGAGTTTTGCCGATATCGTGAAGCAGAGATCCAAGCCCTAAAGTCATTAATTCATCGCGATTATAGCCATGCGCCATCCCAAGCATCGTCGAATAAATACACACATTCAATGAATGCTGAAACAAATAATCATCCATAACACTCATATTCGTCAGCATAATCATGGCATCCTTATGACCGCTCAAATCATCAATGATCAAATTCATGACATCGCGGAAGGCTCTGCCCATCTGGACAAATCCGACCGATTTGCGCTTCATGGAATCATCCATCAGCTTGCGAAAGGACGTACGAATTTCCGATATGGCTCTCAGCCTTGTGCCATCACTCAAAATTTCAGGAATGATAATATCGTCTGTCCGTGGATCTGCTATATAAAGAAAATCGACTCCATGTTTACCTAATCTATTAATTAAAGTTTGAGTTAATTCGACCTGTTCTGCCAGAAGGACTAACCCTTCTTCGTTGTAAATCTTCTTCCCCAGCTTCATTCCGGGGCGAACCATGCTCAGAGGTAGCAAACGCATATGTACAACCACGTCTTCTTTCTTCAGAAGTTCACATTATCTAGCATAAATGTACTGGATTCAAGTAAAAAGAGCAATACATAATTCCAAATTTCGACATATTTTTTAGCCCCTGCACTTAAAATAAGGCTTCATGCACAAGCAGCAGCTTCTAAAAAGTTCAGTAATACGTTACTTTGCAACTACTTTGTGCCTCATAATTAACCTTGGTTTCAGACAAATTGGAATAGGACTGGTTTTGGGACTTTTGAATCATAGGTTACCTGAAAGCCAGCTTGAAAGTATTAAGTTTTTCTAAACACTAAACAAAGAGTTGTGTGCCATTCCATTACAAGCTAAAATAGAAGGTGGTTTGTACAAAACAACTGGGAGGCTTTTATGTTAAGTTACTGGATTTCGATCGTCTTAGGTGTTGTGGAGGGACTTACTGAATTTTTACCTGTATCTTCAACAGGACATATGATTCTGACGCAAGCGCTTCTGGGAATTCCGGAAGATAATGAAATGTTGAAAATATTTGAGATCGTAATCCAGCTTGGGGCCATTATGGCGATCGTAGTGTTGTATTGGAATCGAATTCTTCGTTTGTTTGGTTTAAAAAAGGATCCTACCCGGGTCGGCAAAAAGAAGCTCAACCTGATCCATATCCTAATTGGTATAGTACCAGCGGGTGTTGTAGGACTTCTACTGAATAAAGTGGTCGACAAATATTTGTTCAATCCAAAAATGGTTGTAATCAGTTTAGTGGTCGGCGGTATTCTCCTTATTGTAGCTGAAAAATCAAGAGCACCAAAAACAGCGGTCGAGCTGGACGATATTACTTACCGGCAGGCGTTTTATATTGGACTGTATCAAATATTATCCGTTATTTGGCCAGGCTTTTCCCGTTCGGGTGCAACGATTGCCGGGGGCATGCTGTCCGGTGTCACCAGAGGTGCCTCAGCGGATTTCACCTTCATTATGGCAGTTCCTCTTATGTTCGCGGCTTCAGGGTTATCCATCTTGAAATCATATAGTATGTTCACTATGGATATTGCCGGCTTTTTCGCCGTTGGTTTCATTGTATCCTTCATTGTAGCTTTACTGGCGGTTGTCACCTTTATCAAGCTCGTTTCAAGTATTAAACTAACTTACTTTGCTTACTATCGCTTCGCCGTTGCCATCTTATTTGCACTTTATTTCTTTATCCTATAGGACGAAATTTCCTTTTGGAGTTCAAAATGAATGGTTGACAAAAAATGACATTCGAACTGAGAACAGTTTGAATGTCATTTTTTTGTGTACGGTTACTGTTCATTAAACTCCAAACCAACGCTGGACGCTGCTCTGCTGGATGGCCTCAGAATCCTGCAGTTCAGTTCGCATGATGTCCCGCAAAAACTCAGGTAGAAAATACTGAACTCCTCTGCCTTTGGATAAAGAATGGTACCCCACGCCAAACGTAAACATATCGATAGTGGCGACCTGGTATTCCTTATCAACCGCTAAGAGCTCAGAGCCGATCCATACCCGCTTGATTTTTGCATAGGCTGGAGCGTTCAAGTCATACTCTATTCTCAAGCCGTCTACATTCAGCATCCCAAGCACCTTTCCACGAAATCCGAAGCCATAGAGCAGCTTCTCCTGAAATTCTGGAAGCAGGGATTCCTCCAAAGCTTGCAAAATGTTCTCGCCGGAAAGCAGCATCAAGCACGGATTAATCGGGGATGGGCATATTTCCAGCAGCCGCCCTACTGTAACGGGGCCATTCGCTAAGCCTTCCAGAAACTGCCCTGCGTTTACTATGCCAATATCGACCCCAACTCTCTTGCGCAAGCCTGCGGCTAGCAGGTTCCCAAGCGGTGCTTCCTTGTACCACTCGGCAGCCAAAGGCTGCTGCAAATAGGCAACTTCACGCGAGAGGACTTGATTGGAGCTTGCTTCATACCGCTCAATTACAGCCTTTACCTCGTCATCCCCAGCCTCTGCATAATCATCAGTTCTTCTTACATAGCCTTCAATCGTTACGGGCTTCTGCGTAAAAGCATCGATATGCACATCCACCACGCCAAAATATTGACCGAACTTACCGGCAGCGCATACTACGGTATTCCCTATCCTCTGTGGAATTTCTAACAAATGGTGGGTATGACCGCCCAGAATAATGTCAATTTCAGGAATTTCTGCTGCCATTTTTTCATCATTTCGTAAACCAAGGTGTGATAATACTACGATCAAATCTACTTGAGCTCGAAGCTCTCGAACCAGATTAGCCGTAGCCCGGATTGGCTCTTGGATATCCCAGCCCAAAAGTGTGTAAAAGTCAGTGAAATAGGCAGTGACACCGATAAGCCCGATCCGGATACCACCTTTCTCCACGATATGATAAGGGACTCCCCAGGACGGCACCTTCCCTGTCTCCGAATCCAGCAAATTACTGCATAATACTTTGAAATTGGCCTTAGAGCTGTATATGTCATTCAAAGCTTCCTTGGTAAACGTCAATCCTTCGTTGTTGCCAAGCGCTACTGCCTCATAGCCGGTTTCATTCATAACTGCCAAATTCGCAGAGCCGCGGCTGCCTTCCGTTTGGGGACGCATACGATCCATATGGTCTCCAATATCGAGCGTCAATGTATGCTCGGCTCCAGCGGAGGCTCGGAGCTCATGGAAGGCGGCTGCTATAGACGGCATCTGTTCAAAATGGCTGTGAATATCATTAGTATGAAGGATTCGAAGCCGCAGCAGTGGTGAGGTCATTTCCGCCACCCTCCTTTTTATGTGTTTAGTAACTATCCTTATTTTTTGAATTTGAGTTCCTCTATGGAAACCTGGTTCTTAAAACCATAAGTAGCCTCAGCAGATGATACTTGATAGGTGAATCTTATCTTCACCACACTTTTAACATTCAAACACTCGCTGCTCCCATCGGGAACGTACAGGCGAATCGGAAAACCTTTCTTCAGCGGCTCCCCATCCTGTTCATATAAAAAAGCGGCTTGACTCAGCTGCTCCAAGGGAATCTTCGCTTGGAACTCATCGATAGCTTCAACTTCCATATGGCTTGGTGTCCGGTCTGAGTCTGCACCTTGCTGCCGCTGCCACGCGCCGTACCAGGTCGGCAGATCGAATGCCCTGCCTGCAATACCTTGCACACGATCCTCCAAAGATAGATGCAGAGGCGCCAAGGCCTTTAATTCATCAACAGTAAACTCAGCATTTCCGCACAATTCATCATATACACTGACTTTCATCCCTATGCCTCCATCATCCCAAACTACTCGCCTCTTACCATTTCAAGTATCCCTCTATTATACCATTAACCCATCAAAATATGGTATGCTATACATCAGAATTATACAGAGCTAGTTTAAAAAGCAAAGTAAATATACAACTATTGGAGTGAACACATATGAAGCTGCACATTTATGTTTTTGCCGGATTGGCCGAACGAATGGGCGGGCCTCTGCTTGAGCTTGAATGGGAGCAAATGGCGCCTCTGACATCCTTACTTTTAAAAGAGCAGCTTATTGCCCGCTATCCGCAAGCAGCCGACACGCTCAGGCATTCTTTCGTAGCTGTCAACCAGAGCTATGCAGACGATAATCACCTCATTCAATCCACGGATGAAATTGCTATAATTCCGCCTGTTTCCGGTGGTCAGCCCCAGCTTGCAGAAATAACTCGAGAGACAATCTCTGTACAATCGGTCAGCAATAAAGTACTGCATCCCAATCATGGCGCCGCTCTTTCCTTTATCGGGACTACCCGCGAGTGGACTCATGGCAAGCGTACCATTCAATTGGATTACGAGGCCTATGAGCCTATGGCTATCAAAACAATGAATCAAATCATTCTAGAAATACAGCAGCGTTGGGAGGGGGCTCTCTGTGCCATCACTCATCGTTTAGGACGGGTCGATATTGGTGAAATCAGTGTTGTAATAGCCGTCTCCGCGCCGCATAGAGATGCAGCCTATGAAGCAAGCCGACATGCGATAGAACGTTTAAAGCAAATTGTACCCATCTGGAAAAAAGAAATTTGGGAGGACGGTTCCGAATGGAAAGGGCATCAACAAGGGCCGTGGAATCCTCTAATATAATCGCTCTTCTTAAAAAAATAGGAATGAAACTACAATAAAGGGGAACAATCGCATCATGAATCCATCCGAACCAAATCATGAGGTGAACGCAACTTCCAATGCCACCTCAACCAACCGTTACTCGCGGCAGCTGCTATTCGCCCCTATAGGCGAGCAAGGACAGGCCAAGCTAATGAAGTCCCGTGTCGCAATTGTTGGCATGGGCGCACTTGGCACGGTGCTGGCTAATCATCTCGTTCGTGCCGGGGTCGGATACATCCGTCTAATAGACCGCGATTTTGTCGAAACCAGCAATCTTCAGCGTCAAATGCTTTACGATGAAGCCGATGCCGCCGCATCGAAACCAAAAGCACTTGCTGCTGCAACTCGCCTGCAGCAAGCTAATTCGCTTGTACATCTTGAGCCCGTTGTGAGTGACTTAAATGCTACAAATGCGGAGGAACTTCTCTCTGATGTTGACCTTATCCTGGATGGCACAGATAATTTCAGTGTGCGCTTCCTGATTAATGATGTAAGCATCAAGCGTGACATACCATGGATATATGGCGGTGCCGTGAGCTCCCGTGGAGTATCCTTGACGATCATTCCTGGCGTAACCCCCTGTCTGCGCTGTTTATTCGGTCAGGCACCTGCGCAAGGAACAACCGAAACATGTGATACGGCCGGTGTAATCGGACCAATTATCCATACGGTTGCTTCTCATCAATCCACTGAGGCGTTTAAACTGCTTGTAGGTGCTCAAGAGCAGCTAAACCGCAAGATGGTACATTGGGATCTTTGGTACAATCAACACTCTGCAGTAGACGTCAGCAAAGCTAGGAAAGCGGATTGTCCCGCTTGCTCGCTTCACCAATACGATTACCTCGATCAGGAGATTGCAGAAGAGACGATTCAAACTCTGTGCGGCCGTAATTCAGTCCAAATCCAACCTATTCTAAAAGCCGTATTCAATTTGAAGGAATGGGCTGTAAAATGGGAGCCTTTGGGACGTATTGAATCGAATCCGTTTCTATTGAAATTGCACCTAAATGATACTATCACTCTTGTGTTATTTCCCGATGGCCGTCTATTGGTTCAGGGCACTGATGACCCTATCACTGCCAAAAGCATATATAGCCGCTATATCGGTATGTAATACTGTAATCATTAGCTTTCACCTCGGTGTTTAATTTTATATCTAAATTATTTTCATGTTGCCAATATTCGACATTCTTGGTACGATAAATAGCAATATGGATTACATACATTAGACCTATACAAAGCCCGAGGTGAGTAGCTTGAAAGTTTCTGTCACAGATTTACATGTAGGTGACCGTACCGGATCTGA
Organism: Paenibacillus sp. GCM10027630; assembly: GCF_042676305.1. Taxonomy (NCBI): domain Bacteria; kingdom Bacillati; phylum Bacillota; class Bacilli; order Caryophanales; family Paenibacillaceae; genus Paenibacillus; species Paenibacillus sp. GCM10027630. The sequence goes on from NZ_JBHTGY010000045.1 coordinate 104,306, forward strand.
TGTGTTTAATTGGAACGGATTGCTTGTCGTCTCGGCTCATACTGTATTGAATGGTGAAGATATTGATAAACTGCACCGACATAATATTGATTATGTAGATATAATGCTGCGTTTTGACGGAGGATTACCGGAGCAATCAAATGTTATTACCACTTCGATAGATGAGCTAAGAATAGACCCGATTGCAACCTTCGAGAATGCAGTAGATACAGTAAAGCTGTTATTTTACGAAGTTGAACAACACGGACAGATTAAAGAGGCTCTTATTGATAGCGCTTTCACTCCACTGACAGATCACTTCAAACAAGAAAATGATGTTGTCTCCCTGCTATTAACCATGAACTCGAAGGATGATTACACTTATCAGCACTGTGTTCAGGTTGGCATGCTTTCCTATTATATCGCCAAGTGGATGGGTTATTCAGAGCAAGAAGCTCTTATTGTAGGAAAAGCGGGTTATGTGCATGATATCGGAAAAAGTAGTATAAGCCTTGATATTCTTAACAAACCGGGTCGTTTGACCCATGAAGAATTTGAGGAAGTTAAAAAGCATGCGAAATACGGTTATAATCTAATCAAAACTTCAAAAATGGATGAAGCTATTGCATTAGCCGCACTGCAGCATCATGAACGGTTGGACGGTTCTGGCTACCCTTCCAATCTAAAAGGTGATGACATACATCCGTATGCAAAAATAGTTGCAGTAGCCGATATTTACAGCGCTATGGTATCGAGCAGAGTGTATCAGAAAAAGCAAAGTCTTCTTCAAGTGCTTATAGAATTGCACCGGCTTAGCTTCGGACAGCTGGATCCGCAGGTCGCGCAAGTATTCATCCGAAATATGATTCCTAATTTTATCGGCAAACGGGTTCTGCTCTCGTCCGGTGAAATCGGTCAGGTCATTATGACACATCCTTCGGATTTCTTTAAACCGCTGGTTCAAGTTGATGATCGCTTTATCAATCTGACCGAGCAGCCTGAACTGGAAATACAAGAGATTTATGTTTAAATCACTGTTAAAGCTCAACAAGCCTGTAATCCCTAGTATTATAGGGATTACAGGCTTGTTCATTGGACCATTCGCAGCTTATTAGGCTTTCTCAAAAAGGATTTTATCGATCACTGAATCACGGAACATGTACTTACTCAGCTAATCAGCCATCCTTTTTGCTCTTAAAAATGTTTTTTTCCAGTAAGCTTTATTGATATCAGAAATTTGAACCCCATCCTTGGGCTCGGGAGATGCGTGAATCATTTGGGAATTCCCCATATAAATCCCTACATGCCCCACTGTCTTATTGGTACGGAAACGGCCCGGCACATAGAAAAACAGTAAATCCCCTTTTCTCAAGCTTGATCTGCTAACCGTTATTCCTTGAGTTGATTGTGCGCGAGCCGTCCTTTTCAGCATAACGCCTTGGCGTTTAAATAAATATTGGGAATACGTTGAACAATCAAATTTACTTGAAGTAGGGTAAGGAGCTGCCCCGAATAAATATTTGACTCCAAGATATGCTTTCCCTTTCTGGATCAATGCGTTCATATCGATATTCTTAAGTGCCACAGGTATTGCATTTTCCCCAGGCTCAATATCAATTCTGCTCGCCGCCATCAAGCTTTCGTTGCTTGAATACTCTCCTGTTAAACCTTCCCCCAAATCCTTCCATGTCTCTGTGCCCTTAAACGGATCATTGGGATCATCTGCGAAATCCAGGTCACTTCCCATATTAGGCGCATCCGGACCATCAATCGGATCTGTCACCATATCAGCAGAGGGGAAAATAACAAGCTCCTTCTCAGTAACGCTATAACTCATATCATCCTGAAGAAGTCCTACAGCAGAAACAGGAATATACACTAATGAATTTCTTGAAATTGGAGGATCCGTAAGCTTGACGGGTTCATCTCCCTTCAGTACCTCCAGCCCCCCTACCTTCCATTCATATGTGGCGTCATAATCTCCCATTTGATAAGTGTTATTCGCTGCTTCCCATCTCGTCTTAAAGTTCAACACACGAGCCAGATCGTTTCCCGAAACATAAAATTTTCCATCGAAGCTGACGATGTTTATTACTCCTTCTTTCGCAGTTGATGCTCCTTGGTTTGTATTGAGTATTGAAATACCATTCGTATCTCCAGTGCTTTGAGCTGAACTTCCGTTGCTTGTACCCGTATTGGAAGGCGGCTGAGATTGCTTCTGCGTTGAGTTGCTGCTACAACCGCTTGCCATAAATACAGCCAAGGATAAGAAAACAATCATACTGCGTCCAACAGAACGTCTCATCATGTAGCTCCCACTCCCTCAAATAATAGTATCTTTGGATATTAGGATGAGATAACTAGGTTATCCCTATACATTAGAAACATTGGAAAAATAAGAAAAGCTTCTTATCGAGGACCTTTCGTAGAAGATACATTCGTGTCTTAATTGTAGCTTTTCTTGCAATATCCAATTTGTTAGCTGCGCTAACAAGTCGGATATTATAAGAAAACGCCTTACGGTGTCTTTGGGAAGGGCTGTCCCAAATTCAATTTTGGAACAGCCCTTCACCAATTTATCCTGAATATAGAATTGCAAAGAACTTAGATCTAGAATAAAAAGTGGACACCTCATAAGAGAATGCAGATAATTAAATTACAAAGAGGAAGAGGTGTCCGGTGTGGGTGAGATGAGACAGAGGTTCAGTG
>NZ_JBHTGY010000046.1:0-30150 GCF_042676305.1 Paenibacillus sp. GCM10027630
CAGTCACAACACCGCTCGTTGCTCCTGTTCCAGCGTTGGTTACCGCGATCGTGTACTCGGCTCCCGTCTGGCCTTGCCTGAAGTTTCCGATGTGGTTGACCGCTGTGACTAAGTCTGCAACCTGTTCCACTGTGGTCGGATCACTGGCCGCGTTATTCTCACTGCTCACATCGCCTCCACCAGATACCGTTGCACCGCTTGTTAGCGATGCACTTGCATTTGACGAGACACTCATCGTCAACGTAATGGCTGGATAGCTCTGACCTGCCGCCAATGCATCGCTACGCGTACAAATTAGCGTGATGAGATCACATGTCCAACCTGTACCACTTATCGCCGTGGCCTTTAACCCTTCCGGCAACGCTCCGCTCACGGTAACAGTACTGCTTGTCGGCCCCATACCACCATTGGTTACCGTAATCGTGTATGCAGCCCCCGTCTGACCTTGCCTGAAATCGCCGGTATGACTCATAACTACACTTAGATTCGGGTTCTGAGTAATCGTTGTAACGTCGATAGCACTGTTGTTAAAGGTGTTGAGCTCCCCGATGCCAGCTCCAGCGACAACAGCCGTATTCGTAACCGAGGCCGCCGCATCCGCCGCAACATTGACCGTCAACAAGATGACAGGATAACTCTGACCCGCCGCCAACGCCCCATTGCGCGTGCAAGTTAAACTACCCGGATCACAACTCCAACCGGCACCGCTCATTCCTGTGGCAGTTAATCCGGCAGGTAGCGTATCCGTCACCGTTACCGTTCCATTACTACCAACGGCCCCGGCATTCTGTACAGTAAGAGAATAAGTCGCACCTGTCTGCCCCTGCTTAAAACTGTCTGTATGACTGGCAGTCACCTTCAAATCGGGATAATCAGGATTCGCACCTACATCACTGGCAGCGCTGTTTGACAGATTTGTATTGCTTGTAATGGTTGTACCCGTTAAAACAGGTGGTGCATAACCATTGATATATAACCCGCCGCCTCTGCCATAGTTCCCGTTTCCGGCGATAGTAACGCTGTTTAAAGCTACAGCACCATTGTAGAAATCAAGTACAAGCCCGCCGCCATCGCCATCGGCATTATTTCCGCTAATGCCAGTGTTAGTCAACGTTGCAGGCGAATTCAGATATATACCGGCACCTCTGCCTTCTGAATCTGCTCCACGTATCACTGACTTCGCTTTATTACTGGAGATCGTTGAATCGCTTATCGTTATCAGACGAGCTGCTTGTGATTGAGGTATAATTGCAAGCCCGCCGCCTAATCCGAAGGAAGTGTTATTTTCAACGGTTATATAACTGAATTGTAGATTTACATCGCCTTCCACATAGACCCCGCCGCCTTTAGATCTGTAGGGTGGAGTGGTTGTGCCTGCGCTATTGTTACGAATGATGGTATGATCCAGTACTACAGAGCCACCCAATTTCCCGGAGAAGTACATTCCGCCGCCATAACCGTGATTGGATGCGATGTTTTCTTCAATAATACTATTCGCAATGGTTATGGTGCTCGTGCCGGTATCTCCGGCAATACCTCCCCCGCCGTAGCCGTTAATGTCTGGCGCTTTGCCGTTGCGTATGGTCAGCGCCTTGAATGAAACCTGAAATCCAACGTCGTCCAAGCTTGGATTGATCTCAAATACACGATTCGCTGCCGTATTTGGAGTGGCGGCAGCTTGAATAATCGTCTGAGCAGGGTTTCCGTTCACATTCCCGCTTGCGCCTACAATTGAAACATCACCTTTTATCTCCAACTGGCCCAAGCCACTTAGTGTATAGACCCCTATGGGGACTTGAATCGTATCAGAGCCGGGTGACGCATTGCTTTCCTCTATAGCCGCCCGCAACGAACAAGCGCCTGTACTATCAGAACATCCTCCGTTTCCAGGATTGCTGTCTGAAGTATCGTTAGTAGTATTAACGATAAAAGTAGCCGCCGAAGCTTGGAGAGGTACGAATATTGCAAGTAAGAGTGTGAACGCTATAATACTAAAGAATAAACTAAACCATCGAAAAAATATCGGTCTTAGCAGGGCGCTGACAATCGAAGGACGAGATACGACTTCCACATGAACACCCTCCTTTCTATTTAAGTCTATTTCTAACTACGAGGTGGATAAACCCCTTGTAATGCAATAATAAACGTAACCGTTAGATACGGCTGCATATTGTTATGGGGAGCATTGTTTCCCGTCGTTTGAATAGCTTCCGCATTCATTGGAGTAAGCGATGTAGTTCCGCTGGCATAAGCATGTACGGGTCTGCGGCCTTTCACATCCGTCCATAAAGCACCGCTAGGACTCTCTTTGGAACCTGTCGATACACCATACTGTAGCTCATGTTTATGTGCAGGTAGTTCACTAGCAATTAATGGGGCCACTTCCTGACCCCCAGCCTCACCTAAATCATATATTGAAAGTCCTGGTCCTTGCCCTTGATGCATCGGAGCTCGCCCCTGCAGATTAGGAAGCGCAAATGTACTCTTCCCATCACCGCCATAATTGGTGCCAAGCAAAGAAAACAAAGCCGTGTTTTGAGAAATAGGCAGAAGCTGCCCATTACAAATAGCCCAACCACGCGGTGCAAAGTTTCCTGTAAACATACGAATTTCTCCTACAAAAGGATCTGCCATTGGGATACCTCCTTCTTAATCTCGGCTTGGGAAAATCCCTTGTATTGCGGTTATAAAATTCAAAGTAATGTACGGCTGCATGTTGTTATGCGGCTGCGAACCGCCTACAGTTGTAACAACTTGGGAATCTACAGGACTATCAGCTGAAGTGTGATAGGAACTGGCTGCCGTTGTTCCAAAGACATTGCCCGCTGGGGTTGAGGAATTAGCTGCATCCGTCGTTCCTTTGAGTTCATGTGAGTGGGAAGGCATCTCGTTAATCGTTAGCGTGTGGCTCTCTTCCCCACCTTTTTCACCAAGGGTATGTCCCTGACCAACATGTATAGGGGCCCTGCCTCTTAAATCGGGAAGACCAAAGTTGATTTGTCCGTTACCGCCGTAGGTCGTTCCCATTAAGGAGAATAAGGCCTGATTTTGGTTAATAGCCATCAGTTGTCCGTCACAAAAAGCCCAGCCCCCTGGAGCGAAATTAAACGCGACCAATCGAATCTCCGCAAGGAAAGGCTCCGTACCTCCGCCTCCGCCTTGAGAAGGGAATATCCCAAAAAGCGAGATAATAAAACTCACCGCAAGATAAGGCATCATGTTGTTATGCGGTTGGCTGCCTCCGGCATCGGAAACAGCCCCGATTTTCATTGCGGCTTTGGAGCTCACTTGATCGGAAAATTGATTCAGAGTTGACTTCGCCCATACCGCGTTGCCAGGCTTGTTCGTGTTGCCCCAATTGGAATATCCCTTAGCCCCGTGGGTATGTGCAGGAATTTGCTGTACAGTAAGCGTCACTTCTTCGCTGCCCGCGTGTTCACCTAGAGTATGAGCCGATCCACTGCTTGGATTAGTCCCTTGGTGAATGGGAATCCGTCCGCGTAAATCAGGTACAGCAAATGTGCTTTGCCCATCGCCGCCATAAGTCGTTCCTATCAATTGAAAAAGAGCTTCGTTCTCCGATATAGCTAACAATTGCCCACTGCAAAACGCCCAGCCAGCCGGCGCGAAATTCCCGGCAAACATGCGGACCTCTCCCACAAACGGTTGTGCCATAACTATTCCCCTTCCTGCTCTATCGGGATGTTATCCCTGATATGAATTCTCTACCTGTATCTAATAACTATTTCATTGCAAAATTTAGGGGCTCCATTCCATAGTGTGATATACCCCTTGCTCCTCTATAATCCGAAAACCAAGGCGCAGATACAATCGCAAAGCTCTATTGGCGGCCTGCACATTCAATCGAATGGGTTTTCCACAGGCCCTTGCCTCAGATTGCAGCATTAGCAAATACGTCGTTCCGATGCTTTGATTCTGATATTGGGGAAATAACGACAGATCTATTACATAGATGGCATCTGCCCTATCGGCAACTACAACTCGTCCTACCCTGCACCGATCTGCACATACAATACGTATTACCGCATCAGGATGCTGAGTATGAAACATTCGCCGTTGAAATTCAAACTGCATTTGAAGAAACGATTCCTTCTCAGAAGCATTCCAGCCCCAGCTCGTTAGTTCCTCGTATCTTGTGCTAGCATACAGCTCGAACAAAAAAGACTCATCTTCCGGTACGGCCGCAACGAAGCTTAACATAGACGCCTCTTCTCGTAATTTTTCACTATGATAAAGATACCATAGATTATTGAATACATTGTATCCTTTTATTATAAAATATTTGTTTTTTTCGTCATTTATCGTCAAATTTATGGTATCGTAGAATCATCTGTGGGTTTATACAATTATTTTTATTTTACATACATTTTTTTTTACTATGGAGGGTTTGGGATGGATGAAAAGATGAAGTTATCACGCCGCAAATTCCTTGGTTATCTTGGGACAAGCACAGCCTATTTTGCTGCCGCCTCTGTCGGCTTGGGATCATTCGGGGGAAAAGCGGAAGCCGCACAATCAAATCAAGCTTTGTTCGATTTTAAAACAATCAAGGTCTCCAATACCTTCAACCCAACTAAAGAAACAGCCACCGCCAGTGATGATCTCGTTTTATCATCGGGCTTCAAATACGAGGTCATAGCGGCATATGGGGACAAAATCAACGCCAAAGGCGATACATTCGGGTATAACAACAGCTATACTGCCTTTTTCCCAATCGAAGGCTCGAATGTAGAAGGGCTTCTCTGGATCAATCACGAATCCATGAACGAATTATGGCTCGACGGCATTAAACAGAACGAGCAATTGAGCTTGATGCAAAAACAATCGCTATTGTATAACCAAGGCGCTTCCGTCTTGAAGGTTTCCCGCAATGTAAGCGGCGCTTGGAAATTGGATACGGGTTCTGACTATTCCCGCCGTATTACAGGCTTGGATTCCGCAGAATTGACGGGGCCCGCTCGCGGAACAAGCGCAGTTCATAATGCTACAAGGGTTCAAGGTACTTTCGCCAATCGGGCTGGAGGAAAAACATTATGGGGCACGGTTCTTACTTGCGAAAATCAATTTGAAACCACCTGTAGAAGCACTGGCCTTGATCTTACTCATTATGGCTGGGTCGTAGAGGCTGATCCTTTCGATCCGAAAGGAAAGCTTCAGAAGCATACAGCACTAGGACGGTTCCATCACGGCAATACAGCTATGGGACTAACCACAGATGGCAAAGTAGTCGTCTACATGGGGGAAGATGCTGATGATTCATGCGTCTATAAGTTCATCAGCACACATAAATTCGATCCGGCTAGAGGCAAAGCTAATTCCATGCTCTTGAACGAAGGATCGCTTTATGCTGCGAATAAAGTGACTGGGCGTTGGGTGGAGCTGACGATCGAGGCTGTAAAACAATCGCTTGAGGATCTCCAATATGAGGTGCCTGTTGCACTGAATCTGACACGCGAAGCCCTTGCATCCTTATTTAAAGAGCAGGCTGATGTACATGTATACGCTCGTGAAGCTGCTTTGCTATTAGGAGCGACCCCCTCCGACCGCCCTGCTTCGTTAACCATAAGTCCAATCGATCATACCTTGTTCATCTCTTATACAAATAATGACCAGCGCGGAAACCTACATGGTCAAATTATTCGCCTTCTTGAGCAAAATAACAATTTAGGAGCTGCCGAGTTCACTTATGAGATTTTTGCCGTTGGCGGTCCTCAGAGCGGATTTAGCTCACCTGGAAGCCTAAACTTTGATGCAAACGGAAATCTTTGGGTTGTAACGGACATTTCATCCAAAAAGCTCAATAAAGGGGCTTGGGCAGAATTCAAAAACAACGGATTGTACGTGATCCCATCGTCAGGCTTGACTAAGGAAACACGGCAGTTCGCTTCCGCCCCCTATGATGCGGCACTTGACGGCCTAAGCTTTACTCCTGACGAACGGACTTTGTTTATGACCGTTAAGCACCCGGGTGAAACGACCGAGGAGGTAGATGCTCCGACTAGCACTTGGCCACACCGCTTTGGCGACGGTAAACCGCGTTCTGCAGTGGTTGCGGTTAGCGGAGCTTCGTTTTAGAGCTCTTCCCAGCATTAGCGGAAGTAATATTCCGCTATGGCATAAAAAGCACGCAAAACAGAGAAATAACGGAGTTACTACTTCCGTTATTTCTCTGTTTTGTTCTTAGGACTCACCATTCGCCCCACATAGCGGAATTCCAACTTCCGCTATGGTCTTAAATGGGAGGCGGCAGATGAAATAACGGAATTTTCAGTTCCGTTCAGGACCTTTTAAGCACATAGCTGCTTCCCGCTATCCGAATATAAAAGGGGCTGTCCCAAAAGGGTATCAGTGAATGAATCAGAGTCCCAAATTATGAACAAATACGCCTCCAAAACCACTATGTAAGCGGAAATGGAAGCGTCTTTTTTGTAGGGAAATTCCCCTCAGAGTGGGGGGTTTGAACATCCAAAAATGAGTCCGGCCGCTTTTTGGATGTTGCTTAAGTGATGGGGGGAGAAGCGATGTTCAAAGGCTGCTTTCAATCTAGAGGAGACCATGATTTGTCGGGCGGCTGCAGAAGGAAAGAAAATAGATGGAAATTGTAACGCTAATCCAGCGTGGATATTGCCTGAAATCAATCTAACTGGAAAAACTAACTCTACATAGAGGGGATATGGTGGATTTCAGCCAAAATACGTAGAATTAGCATGAGGAATTCCAGCTATAAGACTTGGAACGCTATTTTCGGAGTAACTAACTTGACATTTTCCTGATAATTGCACGAAGTGCGCCAGACTGCCATGCAATGCCGTAACCGAACCATGANACCATGAGCCACGAACCTGATACCCGCGATGAGTACGCGCTGAAAAGCGACCTCATCTTATTCATCACTAAGAATACACAAGAATGTGCAAAAAAGCCTTCAATTATTAATGTGGAATTGAGGGCTCTTTTGCAACCATCTATTCAGGATAAAATGGTGAAGGGGTTGTCTCAAAATGTCTTTTGGGACAGCCCCTTTATCGTCAGCTGTTTAAAGCAGCACTTACTTTTTCGCCAAGTACTTGCGAATATCGAATGCAACGGCTGCAACGATGATCAGGCCTTTAATGATCAGCTGCCAGTAGGGACTAACGCCGATGAAGGTAAGTCCGTAGTTGATAACACCGAAGATCAATACGCCAACCAACACACCCGGTACCGTTCCGATCCCGCCCGCCGTAGACACTCCACCCACTACGCAAGCTGCAATCGCGTCTAGTTCATACATATTCCCGTAGTTGTTTGTTGCCCCTCCGGTTCTCGCTGCTTCCAGCACTCCCCCAAGACCATACAGCGCACCTGCAAAAGCGTAAATTTTCATCAGGTTGCTTTTTACATTAATCCCCGAAACCGTTGCTGCCTGGATATTACCTCCGATAGCGTACATGTATTTGCCAAGCCTCGTTTTGTTAAAAACGATCCACACAACGATGGCTACTATAAGCGCTATAATGACAATATAGGGGATCGAATAAGGCCCATTCGGACCAATAAATCCTGTGCCAAGATTCGTAAAATCTTTTCTAAGACCGGCAATCGGTTGGGATTCGTTAGGCTTCAGGTCGAAATAAATCGAGTTTGCCCCATACACGATAACCATCGTGCCTAAGGTTGCAATGAATGGAGGCACACTTAACCGTGCAACAATCCACCCGTTAAGCAAGCCGATAACCATCCCCGCCAAAATCCCGATTACGATAGGAGCCCATAGCGGTAGATCCGGCATGTCTGGGAAAAAACGCCGTGGATAATCGCTGATTTGCAGCATGGATGCTGATAAAACCGCCGACAGCCCAACGACACGACCTGCTGAAAGGTCCGTACCGCCTGTAATAAGTACAAACGCCATCCCAAGTGCGATGATCGCGCGAGTTGAATTTTGCAGTAAGATATCACGTAAAATATCGACCGAGAGGAACCGCGGGTCCGATACGGCAATTCCTAGCACAAGAACAAACAAAACAATATAGATCGCATACTGCGTTATAAAACTACTGGCACTTTTTGTGTTCATCGAAAACGGCCTCCCTGGGGTATCGTAAGAAACATGCTACTCGTAGAAATCATGATCGCTATGCCATATATTTTGTCGCCAGACGCATAATATGCTCTTCTGTCGCCTCTTTACCATCGATAATACCGGAGAGGCGGCCTTGGCACATCACCATAATGCGGTCTGACATCCCAAGCAGCTCAGGCATTTCAGAGGAGATCATGATAATGCTTTTACCCTGCTTCGCCAGATCGGCAATGATCGAGTAAATCTCAAACTTGGCGCCGACATCAATTCCGCGTGTCGGCTCATCAAGCAGCAATATATCCGGCTCGGTTAGCAGCCAGCGGGCAAGCAGCACTTTCTGCTGGTTTCCTCCGGACAAGTTCTTAATCAATGTTTTGACGGTAGGAGTCTTGGTCCTAAGCTGCTCAACGCCTCTGCTTACCTCAGCTCTGCTTTTCTTTTCATTCAGAAAACCAAGAGGACTTATATACCGGTCCAGGTTGGCAATGACCCCATTCTCATAGACGGACAGAACAGGAAATATTCCCGTCACACGGCGCTCTTCCGTCAGCAAAGCAATTTTATGCTTTTTTGCATCAAGCGAAGATTTAATCCGCACTGTTTTACCGTGAATGCTAATCGCGCCTGAAGCCAATGCTCTTAAGCCGAACAAAGCTTCAATAACCTCGGTCCGCTGCGCTCCCACCAGCCCTCCGATGCCAAGTACTTCTCCCTTGCGAAGCTCGAAGGATACATTCTGGAATGACTTTTCATGCGGTGAGGAGAGTCCTTCAGCTTTCAACAATACAGCTCCTGGAACATTCGTCCGCTCAGGAAAGCGCTGTCCAAGATCCCGTCCTACCATCCGGGTTATGATCAAATCCGTTGTCATCTCAGCAGCCGGCCAGGTTCCTATGAGCTTGCCGTCACGCATGATTGTAACCTCATCCGAAATACGAAGAATTTCCTCCATTTTATGAGAAATATACACAATGGAAACGCCGCGGCTTTTTAGCTGGTCAATAATCTTGAAGAGCGCTTCTACCTCATTTCCTGTAAGAGAGGAGGTCGGCTCATCCATAATAATAACCTTGGAATTGAAGGAAACCGCTTTGGCAATTTCCAAAGATTGCAGCTTGGATACGGACATATTCCCCGCAAGCGTGCTGGGGTTAATATCCATATTCAGCTCTTTAAACAGCTTTTCCGTATTCTCATACATCTTTTTATGATCGATCCATTGTAAAGGCCCGAACCCTTTCGTGGGAAAACGCCCGAGCCAAATATTCTCCATTACATTGCGCTGCGGTACAGGATGGAGCTCTTGATGAATCATGGAAACGCCCAAGTCCAGCGCATCCTTCGAGTTGTTCATCTCCACCTTGCTGCCGTTCAAAAGGATCTCGCCTGCATCCGGCTTATAAATACCGAACAGACACTTCATTAGCGTTGATTTTCCTGCACCATTCTCACCCATTAGGGCATGCACTGTACCAGGCCGAACCTTCAATGTAACATTATCCAGCGCTTTCACACCGGGAAACTCTTTGGAAATTTGATTCATTTCAAGCACATAGCTGCTATCCGTCATGGTAACGCCCCCTGCGTATGTTGATGTATACGCCTCTTTCCTTGTATAGAGATACTTCATTAAAGAGGTATGAAGCTTGAAAAAAAGCAAGGGCACAACGCAGCAACCCTTGCCCCTCGCCTTGTTCTGGCCTTGTTCTTTCTATTCTTACCTTAAATCTAGAAGTACGGTGAACACGTAGCGGAGAGGCTGAGTCGTTCTGTAGAAGCGCTAGCGTTCGCCTTTGTCCCCGGATTTCTACAGCTATAGTTTTTATATAATCAAGGAAATCCGGGGACAACAGCGATCGGAAGAACGATTCAGACTCGTAGCGGCCTACCTTCACCGTACTTCTAGCGACCTCCCCCCTTACTTGGCGTCATTCATATTTTCTTTGGTGATTTTTTTGTAAGGTACCCACACATATTTGCCATCCGTTACTTCGTAACCGGAATTATCTTTATTAGGTGTTTGGCCTGCTGCCAATGCAGCTGCCAGGTTGAGAGTCGCTTTACCTTGGTTTTTCGCATCATTTAATACGGTTCCGAGGAGTGTGCCATCTTCCAATGCTTTCAAGGCAGGTGCTGTTGCGTCAACACCTACAACCGGGATAAATTTATTATCCTTGAAGTAGCCTTTTGCTTTCAAAGCTTCAATTGCGCCGAGCGCCATATCATCGTTGTTAGTAATTACGGCTTCGATTTTATCGCCATGGGCTGCCAGGAAGGCGGCCATTTTCTCCTGGCCTTTTACGCGATCCCACATCGCTGTATCTTCAGCCAACTTCTCCACCTTCATGCCGGAATCCTCAATCGCTTTAATCGAGAACTTGGTGCGCAGCTCTGCATCCTGATGCCCCGGCTCGCCCTTCAACATAACATACTGCAGAACGCCATCCTTGTTCTTGTCGGCTTCCGGATGTGCCTTGAAGTAATCCACTATTAATTGGCCCTCCATCGTACCGGATTGCTCCGCTTTCGCTCCAACATAGTAAACCTTATCCCATTTCTTCATGTCATCAGCCAAAGGCTCGCGGTTAAAAAATACAACCGGAATGTTAGCTGTTTTCGCTTTATCGATGATAACGCCAGCACCTGTGCGGTCTACTGGATTAATAGCAAGCGCATTCACTTTCTTAGTAATAAACAAATCTACCTTGTCGTTCTGTGTAGGCTGAGCATTCTGGCTGTCTACAATATCAACCTGTGCTTTACCCTCGGCTGCTGTGGAAATAGCGTTACGAACCCCCGTCATAAAGGTATCGTCAAATTTATAGATGGCCACGCCTACTACTGGTTTTTTAGCTGCAGCCGGTTGTTCTGTTTTGGCGCCGCCTGCCGCTGCACCCGTGGTAGGAACGGCTGTCTCTGTCTTGGCACCGCAACCTACAATCGTAGTAATTAACGCTGCTGCGATAATTGTGGAAACTATCTTTTTCATGTTATGACCTCCGATTAACTTTTTTATTGTTTCTTTCTTACATCACTTATTATCATGGATATGCTGAAACATTCACATGCAATATTCTCATCTGTTCTATAAATATCCTGCTGTGTTTGATGTGTAAAAAAATAACCCTGCAGCCAAGACTTGCAGGCCGACAAGGTTATTTTACAAATGGGAACAGAAGCTTTTGATTATCCGACCAAAACATGTTTTCCTGGTCAATCACTTTGGTGCCAGTGTCTATAAACTCCGGTATTTTCTTTCCTCCGAGCGCCTCTACTGCATACCTTACACCCAGATAACCCATACTGAATGGATTTTGGATTAAGGTCGCCTGAATAACGCCTTCCTGCAGAAATTCGATATCCTCCGGAGTGTTATCGAATGTAATTACCTTCACCTTTCCAGCCAAACCTAGCTTCTGAATCTCATTAGCCACTCCAAGTGAGGAAATCGCATTTAACGCGATGATTCCATCAATTTTCGAATGCTCTTCAATTATTTTTCTTGTCTGATCGCCACAAAGCTTCTTATCGGAAAAACAATATTCTTTCTTCAGCACTTGAACATCCGGATATTGAGCGATTTCCTCCATCAGCCCCCGTTCGCGCTGGACGGAGTTTCGCGAGTCTTTCCCGTTGCTCATAACCGCAATCCGACTATGATCCCCAGTCAATTCAATCAGCTTGCGCCCCGCCTTTCTCCCCGCGTCATAATTATTTATGCCGATAAAGCTGCGCACCTTGGAGGAGTTTACTTCGGAATCGATCGTTATCACCGGAATTCGTTGGCCCGCTGCTTGTTCAGTTACTTCCGCTAACGCGTTATAATCGTTGGCAGCAAGCACCAGTGCGGCCGTTCCCGCATTTATCGACTCGTTAACTAACGCAATCTGACCGCTGACATCCTCCTCATCCTTAGGCTCCAGTACATTCAGATTGACATTAAATTCTTTGGCAGCAGCCTCTGCACCCATCCGTACGGTTTTCCAGTAATCACCTGTCTGCATTTTGACGACAAGCGCTATATTTTTCTTAGTCTCTGGAGTGGTAACAACCTCTGTCTTCGCTGAGCAAGAAAGGAGGAGGATCAAGCCAATCAGCGCCAGCATACAATAAGCCCTTTTTCTAATCATGTATACCTCCAACGCTCTCATAGCCCTCCCTCCTCACCCTCTTGTTTGATCAGTGGAATCCAGAGTTTTACGGTTGTTCCCTCCTCCAGCTCACTTTCAACCTCCAAACCATAGCTGTAACCATAGCTCAGCTGAATCCGCTCATGAACATTTTTAACACCGACACCAGAGCCTTCATCAGACCTCACACTACCCGTCAAAAGCTGCTTCAGCTTCCCCTCCGGAATCCCCAGTCCATCATCACGAACCTCAAACAGCAGCTTGCCATGAACAATACGTGCCGATATGGAAATATGCCCCGGGTCCGCCATCATTTCGATTCCGTGATAGATCGCATTTTCCACAAGCGGCTGTAAAATCAGCTTTAACGTATAGCAGGACAGCGCCTCTTCATCTGCTGAAATTTCGTACTCAAATTTATTTTTGTATCGAATTTTCTGAATCACTAAATAATTGCGGATATGCTCCAATTCTTCTTGAACCGTAATGATATGCTTACCCCGGCTGAGTGATATGCGAAAAAACTTCGACAAGGAGGTGATCATTGTAATGACATCCTCGCTTTTACCACTGCCTGCCATCCGAACGACCGAGTTTAAAGTGTTGTACAGAAAGTGCGGATTAATTTGTGACTGAAGCACCTCCAGCTCGCTTTTCCGCTTCGCTTCCTGTTCATGAACACTTTGCTCCATCAGCTGCCGGATACGGGCGACCATGAAATTGAAGCGACGGGACAGCCTTCCGACCTCGTCATCCCCGCGTACAGCAGTATGAATATCGAACTCGCCTTGCTCCACCTTACGCATCGATTTCTCAAGCCGTTTGATGGGCTGTGAAATTTTGGCCGACATAAATGCGGAAATCAGCAGTACAAACAGCAGCACTATCAGCAGCAGCCAGGAAATGAACCAGCCAATCTCTTTGCGTGTTGTAACAATTTCGTCCATATAGGAGACGCCAATAATTTTCCAGCCGATATTGTTTACCGTCTTAATCGTTATCAGCTTCTTCTCCCCGCTGGATTCCTCCAAATAGCTGCCATATGTATATTTCAACGCTTGCTCTACATTCTCATACTTCAATCCTATGTAAATGAGCTGCTGCTGCGGATGGTAAATCATATTTCCCGCTGATTCATCAATAATATAGACATATCCCTTTTTCCCCAGATTTACCCTGCTGCACAGATCATCTATCGTCTTAAAATTGACATCTATCATGACAACCGCTTGAATCGTTTCGTTATTGCGAGTGATCGTAATGCCTTTGCTCATGGAAACAACCCAAGTATATTGGCCCTTGTATAAATTCTGAATATGCGGAAGCGAAAAAGAGAGATGGTTGGGATTCTCCAGCGCGTTCTTGAACCAGCTTTGCTCTGTCAATTTAGTGTTGCTGCGCATTTCTTTCATTGGCAATCCGGTAACAAGCTCTCCTTGACTAGTAAATAACGCCATTGAAACAATATCTTGACGCGTATCCATAATCGTATTCAGCTGCTCAACCAATTTGTCGTTAGGGATGCCCTCACTTCTACGAATCTTCTCATCAGCCAGCTCGAACACTTCAGTCATGCCTTTTAAATAGATGTCCAGATTATAGCTAACTTGCTCCACAATCTGTTGGTTGCTTAGAAATGTATTCTGTTCAGCGGTCTGTGAGAACTTATTGTACAAAATGACACTAACACACAGCATCACCAAAATAGTGATCAAAGTAAAAGACGCCGTCAAAATAAACTGAATGCTTTTGCCTCTCCACGTGTTCAAAAGGCGAGTCAGCCATTTTCTTAGACTGAATAGCATCGTGTATCGCCTCCATTAACCATCTCTGGAGCTGCTTCGATATTCTTTGGGCGACACGCCGACATGCTTCCTGAAGGAAAAGCTGAAATAGTTCGGTTCTGAATAACCAACCCGCTCCGCTATGTCCAATGTCCTCAGATCTGTCGTTCGCAGCAATTCCTTGGCTGCTTCCATCCGGATTTGCATCAAATAACCTACAAACGTCATCTTCGTTTCCTTCTTGAAAATGCCGCTAAAATAGCCCGTGCTAATATGTAAATACTGGCACACCTTGGTGATGGATATATCGCTTTCCTGAAAATTCAACCGCGTATACTCCTTAGCCTTGTCCACTAAAGATTTATATGCGGACTGCCGATCACTGACAATATTATTCATTAATTTGCTGCAAAGTCCTGTTATCCATTGCTTGGCTTCCTGCAGATTCGTAAATTGATTAACTTCCGCAAATGGATTGAAATCGCTGCCTAATGTCGCATCGAGATCAATATCTGCGGCTTTGGCAGCCTTCAGTATGGCAGTTAATATTTCTAACAAATAAATCTGGTAATCCTTAATAGAAACCTGCGTGTCCGCGATCCCATGGAACAGATCCTCGATAATTTCTCTTAGCTCCTGAAGTGTGCCGACCTTGATACAGCGGATTAGCGCATGCTCCTTTAACTCATCAAAGCGAAGCTTCTCCACAAACCTTTTCTCTACATCATCGATGCAAATCACCCGGTTGTTGCCAAGAATAAGCCTATAATCCAATGCAAAAATCGCATCCTTATGCGAATAGCTAATATTGGTAATATCCTCAGTTACCGTACCGACACCTAGCGTAACGGTAAATTTCAAATATTTTTCTATATTTTGGCGAATCTCATCAAGAATGGCTAACGTTCTTTTCATCACTGACTCGCGATCTGCATCGCCATCAACAGTTAGTAATACGATGTAATCATGATGGAGGAAAACCAATCCTTGGTTAACCCTATTAAATATTTCCTCGGAAATATTTAATACCGCAAACCATTTGAGCTCATTATCCTTCGAGTACTTCAAGGATTGTGAGGCAGCTTGATTACGAGCTTGCGCTTGCTGCTGATTATTAGCGGAGTCCTCCTGCCATTCAGGATTGTCGATGCTAAGTACAGACAGAAGAAAGCTGCGTCCCTGCAAATTCACGTTATAGTTCAGAGACTTTTCCTCAATTTCCGATCCTCTTAATCTCCGATTAATTAGTGAAGCAAGAAATACCTCGCGAAGGACCGGCAGGCTTTGTCGGTAATGCTCCTGCAGAGCTTGGACATTTTCCTTCTGCGCCATTTCTTCATCTAACAGCAGCTTGATCTTGATTAATGCATGGATAAGCTCTTCGGCTGAAAACGGTTTCAAAACATATTCGTCTATATGCATTTTGACAGCTTTTTGCGCGTATTCGAATTCATCAAAGCCAGTCAAAATAATAATCTTGGTGGTTGGATACTTATCCCTGATCCATTCCGACAGCTGCATCCCGTCCATAAAGGGCATTTTGATATCCGTCACTACGACATCCGGCAGCCATCTTTCGATCATATCCAACGCTTCTTTACCATTCTCCGCCTTGTCCACGACCTCGAACCCATACTGCGCCCAGTCGATCTCCTGTACGACGCTTTCCCTGACATCTTCTTCATCTTCCACCAATATTAGCTTGTACATCCATTGAACCTCCTGATCGGGCAGCAGATAGGAATCGATCGGCCACTTGTTTGTGATATTAATTTATCAGAGTTTGGAAGTGTTTGGAAGAGCAAGCATTGGGATGATACCTTTCATGAAAAAAAGTAGAGCCATGGCTAAGCTACTAACACTCCCCCATTCCACTAATGCAATGTTTGCCATACATCAATTAAGACTTCATTTCTTACTCTTGTCCTTGATAGCTTGAGCCTTTTTTAGAACCCCCTCCATCTGCTTATGTGTCTTCTCCATGTCTTTAAACATTTTCTGCATTTGCTTATTTTCCATCAAAAACTTTAAGGCCTCCATGTATTTCAAAGTATCCACATCCTTTCATCATCCTGATCATGCAGTATATGGACGAAGCTGAACATTGGTTTCCGCATGTACCCTGTTCTTTGCAGTATTATTTTACGGGATGCGCAAATAACCCTGACAATCAATGGAACGCTGTCAAGGTTAGGCGGATATTTTCGAATCCCCCCAATATTTAGGAGGCTGCTTTACAGTGAATCGCAACGTCTTCCGTTGATGTAATAACCATCCTCGCGGTAAACCTTAAAAGCAATTTCCACTTCTTTAACACCAATGGAATGGATATGCCGAGTGACCGCTTGTGCAACACGATCTCTTATGGTCGTTCCCCGTTCAAACCATGCAATCTCAACAAAAGGATATGTATCGACTTTCTGACCCTCAAATACCGATACCGTCTGTATACAATCAATCGTAAAGTTGTCCGATCCACATTCACAGATCAGCGCAAGCTCCTCTATCATTGGCTTACTAATAGCATTTATTTGGTCGGCAGAAATCCCTCTAACGTTAAGCTGCGGCATAATTGGGCCCCTTTTTTCCTAAAATATAGTTGCTTGGTTGAATGAATACCTTTGCTTCATGATTTAAATATAGCATATGAACAAATAAACTCGCACTATGTTCCCCGGAATTAACGAAGCCACACTAATGGGTCCTAATTCCAAATTGCCAGTTGCTATTATAAATGAGTACGTCTATAATAGTGATTGATCAATCACTAATTAAGTATTTCCGTTTCAACAGGAGGAATCTTTTATGGCCCGACGATCGACCTTGGATAAGACAGCCAGCCCAACACAGTTATCACGCCGTGAAGAAATTTTGGAAGCTGCTGTAGGCGTGTTCGCAGAGTACGGTTATTACAGCACAACAACCGCGCAAATAGCCGAGAAGGTCGGCATTTCTCAGCCCTATGTGTTCAAATTGTTCAAGAACAAGCAGGAGCTCTTCATTGCCTCACTGGAGCGAGCTTTTGAGCGTACGCTGAATTGTTTCATGCAGCTAAAAGCTTCCCCAGACGAGCTTTTGCATAAGATGATCATCGTCTATGAAGAGTTGATGCTCACTCATCATCATGAAATTGTTCTGCAGGTTCAAGCCCAAGGCATTCGCGAAGAACCAATTAAGCAAACAGTACGAGAAGGATTGAGCAAAGTGAGGACGCTTGTGCTAGAACGGTTTCGGGAATCAGGCATCGAGGATCCCGAAGTCGCGGTAAGCAGTTTTATGGCCAACGGGATGTTATGCCATGTTGCCGCGGTTCTGGATATGCCGGAAATGAAGCCGCAGCACAAGAAACAAAAGTAGCACCAAGACAACGAATCGGTTTCTGTGAATCAGGTTCGTTTCTTTTTATCATATGTTGTGATTGATTGATCACTATATATTAAAACAATAAAACAATGGAGGTTTTCACAAATGAAAAAAGCTTTAGTATTAGGAGCGACCGGTGGGTCTGGTCAAGCATTAGTTGCAGAATTATTAAACAGAGGAGTAGAAACCATCGCATTTGGCCGCTCTCAAAGTAAATTGCGTGAGCTAGCTGCACAATATGGAAATCCCAAGCTTTTGCAAGCTGCTGTAGGCGATGTTTTTAATCCCGATGATATTATTGCCGCTGCAAAGGATGTCGATGTTATTTTTCAAAGCGCTAATGTCAAATATCAAGAAATGGCAAGCCAGCTTCTTCCTCTTGGCGAAAGCGTAATGAAGGCGGCTGATCACCTTGGTAAAAAGATCGTTATTGTAGACGGCATATATGTTTATGGCAGATCACAGATGACGAGAGTTACAGAAGATCACCCCAAAAATCCGCACACAAATAAGGGGAAAATACGTGTGGAGTTTGAGAAGCTAATATTTAATAAAAAATGGCAGCATGCCCAGGCTCTCATTGTACGTTTACCCGATTACTACGGGCCAACCTCTCAAAATGCCTATCTGCATCCTACCTTGCAAGGCATTGCTGCTAATAAGACCTCTATTTTTATTGGTGATCTCAGCACACCGAGAGAATATGTTTATTTACCGGATGCCGCGAAAATGATTATCGAGATAGCTGACCGGGACGAATCGTACGGGGAAAATTGGAATATCCCGGGACCTGGAGCTATTAGTGGACGAGAAATACTGAACATCGCCAGGAAAGTAACCGGTTATAGAAAAATGGTTATTCCGCTTGGCAAAAGCATGATTAGCCTCTTGGGATTATTCGATCCTCTTATGAAGGAAGTCGTTGAAATTATGTACCTTACCAAAGAGCCGCTCATCCTTAGTGGAGAAAAATACAGTAAGCGAATAGGGACTATACCTGCAACTCCATTCGAGAAAGGGATTGAAGAAACATTAAAAATATGGATGCAAAAAAAATGAGACTAAATATCACAAAAATAGGAATATAGTCCCTTTCAAATAGAGGATTTTGTCATTTTTCGTCGAATTATGTAATAATATGATGCTGTCATAATTCTTGTACGGATTTGGAGGATAAAATATGAGAGGAAAATTCCGTCGCCTACGTCTTATTTACCTTATAACCGGGCTGGTCTTCCTTTCTATTTTGGGAACCTCCATCGTTCAAATTATGGCCGCCTACAAGGCCGAAAAAGCCTCTTTATACGAGACCACTCTTGCGCTAAATTATGAATCGGCCCAAAAAATGAGCGTCACTATGAACACTTTATTCAAATCCATGAAACACAGTTTAAGCGTGATGTCGGAGCATATAGCCAAACAAGGAAATGCCCACGCTTCCCTGCAAAAGGACCTTGATTTATTTTTAGAGAGTACTAATTATTTTAACTCGGTATTTTTTGTAAATAAAGACTCTACGGTTCAGAACGTATCACCTGCATCGATAGGAGCAACTACTCCCAAGCTCACTTCCGAAGCATCATTGCGAGCATTAGAACTCCGCCAACCGACCATTTCTCCTCCGTTCACGACGAGCACCAACAAGCTGATTATTTTTATGACTCATCCTGTTTATAGCTCATTGGGGGAGTACATTGGTTATGTTGGAGGTACGATATACTTGCTGGAAAATAATATTCTCAACAGTATTTTCGGCTCCTTTACAGCGTCCAAATCTTATGCATACGTTGTAGATGGTGAAGGTACTCTACTGTATCATCCGGATAAAACGCGATTAGGCGAAAACGTCTTAAGCAATCCAATAGTAAAGAAACTAACCGACGGTTATAAAGGGCATGAGGAAGTCGTTAATACGCAAGGAGCTTCTTTCTTGGCAGGATACGCCGATTCCAGTGAAAATGAATGGGGAATTGTCGTTCAAACCCCTATTGAGGTTGTTACGGCCGAATCGGAAATAATGATTAAGAACGTAGTTCTGATCTCACTCCCTTTATTTCTTGTTATCCTCCTTGTTACTTTATGGCTTGGCAAAATGCTCGCCGCTCCTTTTTCATCCTTAGCCGAAACCGCACAAAAGCTGGTTAGCGGCAGCCGCGTGTCAGATCTGCCCAAAGCTGTGCACTGGAATTACGAGGCCTATCACTTGAATGAGACTATATTATTAACTATGGATACTTTACAGCAACGTGTCGACAATTTTTCCCATGAGGCACAAACCGATCCTTTGACAGGACTTTCCAACCGCCGGACGATGGATGCATGTTTAGCCGATTGGACTGGGCAAAATAGACTCTTCTCCGTTATTGCTCTAGATATTGATCATTTCAAAGCCGTGAATGACACCTATGGTCACCAGACCGGCGATGAAGTATTGAAATATTTGGCTGCCGTTGTACTTTCCGTAACTCGTAAGGAAGATTACTGCTGCCGGTTTGGGGGAGAGGAGTTTGTTGTGCTGCTGCCGGATCTCTCTATCGAACATGCATATAAAACAGCGGAAACATTGCGAAAAAAACTGGAGACTCAAAGCAGTCCGACAGGCAAACCCATTACAGTTTCCCTTGGCATTGCCTCCTATCCACATCATTCTTCCCTGGACCAGTCGATCATTCAATGTGCCGATCAAGCCCTCTATATTGCCAAAAGGAACGGTCGCAATCAAACTGTTGCCTATAAATCAAAGGCTGTATAAGAAAAATACAGAATAAGAAAAACGCCTTGCGGCGTCCTTGGTGTACAATTTACGTTTGTGCGTTTGGAGCGATGGATGTGGGATTCCGGCCGCTGTTGAAGTCGTGTTCCTTTGAATGGAAGGCTTGCAGCGGGAGGAACACGGTCTTCAAGGCAGGTTGCATGCCCGAGCAGTCACCGGAGGTGACGACCAGGGCGGACGCTATCGCTCCTCCACCCCACACCCCATGGCATAGGAGCCCAGCGAACCCCACGCAATTATCAGGAAAATGTCACGCTATTTTCCCAAAAAATAGCGTTCCAAGCCCTATAACTGGAATTTCTCATGCTAATTCTAAGGATTTTGGCTGATCTCATCCCTATTGCCTAGATTAGCAGGAGTTTTTCCAGTTAGAATGAGTTCAAACGATATCCAGGCTGGATTAACGGGAGGATTTCCATCTATCGTCTTTCTTTCAGCAGCCGTAAGAGTATCCTGGTCTCCTTTACAATGAAAGCAACCTTTGAACATCCGTTTTCGCTCCATGACTTAAGCAACATTAGAAAGGGCATTCCCTATTTAGCGCTGTAGAGCACTTAAACTTTCTTCCAAAAAAAAGGTTGAGGCATAATGCCACAACCCTTTTTGTCTTCCGAACAACCTATCTGACAGCTTCCGCAACTCTTCCTCTGCGCTGCTGATTTTCAGCTGCCAGATCGTATGGATAGCTAACTGGCAGTTCGCTCACATCATTCAAACGGTGTATTTGTTCCTCCGTCAATGACCAGCCGCTCGCTCCCAGGTTGTCATCGAGCTGCCCAACATTTCTCGCTCCGATAATTGGCGAGGTAATGACGCTGCGGCTCAGCATCCAATTCAAAGCGACCTGTGCCGACGATTTGTCCGTTTCTTTGGCAATATCACCAAGCGTATCGATAATGTTCCATGTGAATTCATTATCGTAGCGCTCCCACACGGCTTTGTTAGCTCCAACCCGGGTATTCTCCTGCGGAGTCTCCCCGCGCTTGAATTTACCGCTCAGCAAGCCGCCGCGCAGCGGACTCCAAGGGATAACGCCTACTCCCTCATGCTCACATAAAGGCAGCAGTTCATACTCCGTTGCACGGCATAGCAAATTATATTGCGGCTGCAGGCAGACGAAGGACTCCCAGCCGTTCTGGCGGGACACATAGATCGCCTTTTGCAGCTGCCACGCTCTATAATTGCTTGCACCGATATAGCGGACTACGCCCTTGCGAACGAGATCATTCAGCGTGCTGAGCGTTTCCTCCAGCGGAGTCGCAGCATCCCACGCATGTACTTGAAACAGATCAATATAATCAGTGCCTAATCGGCGTAAGCTGTCTTCAACGGATGCTAGAATATGCTTACGGCTTAAGCCCATATCATTAGGCCCTTCACCCATTCCAAAGCGAACCTTAGTAGCTACAACGAAATCATTCCTGTTCTTCTCCTTTAACCAAGCACCCACAATTTCTTCAGACAAGCCTTGTGAATAAACGTTAGCCGTATCGATAAAATTCCCGCCTGCTTCCGTATAGCGATCCATAATCCGGAAGCTTTCTTCCCGGTCAGCCGCAGCTCCAAAAGTCATGGAACCCAAACATAATTCGCTTACCTTCAAGCCTGTTTTCCCCACAAATCGGTAATCCACAAGTAATTCCTCCCCAGTTAGGTTTATTGGCTGATGTCAATTTATCTGAAATTTCTGTCTCCTACTTATTATAAAAACAAATCAACCATTACGTAAGAGCTTACATTTTCATAACCTAGTTGGGTTGAGGTAAGTAATACAGCAAAAAGACGCCCCACAAGCCGGAGAAGGCCCCTTGTAATAGAAGACCTCCTTGCTCGTGGAGCGCGTTTTACGAAATGATTAGAAATCGATATTACTTGTTAGTAAACCGGATCGACAGCAAAGCTTTCTCTAACAGCTGCCACTGCTCATCCGTTTTAACGGCATCGTTAATACGTTGACGAAGAGTGTAGATAATATCGTTCTTTTTGAATACATACTCGTTTAACGTATAAGGGACATTTTTGCTCTTGTATTGGATTGAGAATTTTTTTACCGTTGTTTCAAACATCGCTTCATCCGTCACAGCATATTTATAAGTTGCGTCTGCTTCAGCGTTTTTCTTATGCTCCTGCTCAATCCGATTGATCACTTCGTCCAAGCCGGACCGGTCATCAGCCGATACACTCAGATTGCCGCCTTCAAAGTTGAACTGCTTCATCGGGCTGTCAAACTCGCTTTGATAACTCTCACTCCAGCTTTCCGGAACATGTAAGGCATACATATATTTTTTGTTCGTATACGTTACAGTCCGTTTTTTATCCAGCATATCTTCCTCATCTTGAATAAATCCGAGCGAGCTATTAACAGCTTCCTTGGAAAAATGCACGGATTTCACGAAACTCCCGATTAACTCATCCATCTCTACAGCATTGGAGGTTTTAGGGAATGAAAAGCTCAATTCGTATTTATACTTGTCTTTGATGATGTAGATTACATGATACTGATGCCATTTATCACCCATGGTTGTTGCATAACGGTTCTCAAGTGCCGGCACACCACCGACTGTTATTTCTTTGAGGTCCTGCATCTCACGGTACCCTGCAACATAGCTATCTGTGAACAAGCGTTCCTGCCTTGCCGTCCAATCCTTAACCGTATCACCGGATGCCGCTGAGGTTACCCTAATGGATAACGATTGTTCCCCATCCTCTTTGGCGAAATTCATATCCCGACCCCAGCCTCGCTTGCTCCATTCCTTTGGTACATCGAAGGTTAAGCCGTAGTCCGTTGTCACAGTATTCCCCGTGTTATAAGCAGATATATCCTTTAAAGCCGTATTGTTTGAATCGAAGGACAGAACGAATGTATCAAGAAGATCATTATAGCTATTACGTTTAAATTCGTTATTGTAGTTATCCTCTTTATCAACCAGCAGCATTACATAAAAAATTTTATCTCCCTTTAAAAAGGCCCGAATTTGATAATAGCCACCATCATTATCGCGTTTTCCGACCAATAAAGCATAAGATTGCGGAGACTTCTCGATATATCGCTTTTCGAGTACCGTGTCGCTTGCTTGTCCGCCTAATTTCTTCAACAAACCTAGCGGTGACAGATCCTCGCTCTGCTTCTCCTTAACAATAATATTGATAGCAAATTCACCCTTGGCATCAGCGAGGAAAATATTATCGTCTCCCTGGGATTGATCAGCTTTAATCAACCCAGCCGGATATTTCATTGACCATCCAAAATGGCTGTCGCCGATCTGAGTTTTGCCTTGATCCGCATCGATATAAGAGCCGTCGGCATCCTGCACAACATTAGTTGAATGGGAACGATCCTCTGCCAGCACAATATCGACTTCTTTGGTTAAGCTGCCGGATTGTAAGGTTAAGCGCACCTTCTTCTCGGGTAGGTAGTTTTTCAAAGCTTCATTATATTGCACCAAATTGCGTGTCTGTTTGGAGTCGATAGCTAACAGAACATCACCTTGCTTAATTCCTGCCTTGGCAGCCGGAGAATCAGGCTCCACATAGGTTACCTCCAAACCGTTGCTAGTTGGCAAGCCAACCACCGCTTCCCAGCTTTCCCCAAGCTCCAGGCCAAGAGTTGGACGTACAACTTTACCGTATTTACGGAAATGCTCCAACACATGCTGCACAGTATCGATTGGAATTGCAAAGCCCAAGCCATCCACACCATACTGAACATATTTGAGCGTATTAATGCCGATGACTTGCCCT
Organism: Paenibacillus sp. GCM10027630; assembly: GCF_042676305.1. NCBI lineage: Bacteria > Bacillati > Bacillota > Bacilli > Caryophanales > Paenibacillaceae > Paenibacillus > Paenibacillus sp. GCM10027630. Next base: position 23,878 of record NZ_JBHTGY010000046.1, read on the forward strand.
TTCATATTGACCAACGCCCCCCCGCTGTTGCCCGGGTTAATCGCAGCGTCCGTTTGGATCAGTTGATATTTGGATTGAACCGAGCGGTCCATACCGCTGACAATCCCGTAGGTTACTGAGTTTCGCAGCGCAAAAGATAGGGGGGTTCCGATTGCCATTACGGATTCTCCGACTTTAATGTCCGATGGTGCTGCGAATGTCGCCGGAGTTAGTCCGGTTGCATCAATCTTAACCAAGGCCAAGTCGCTTTCTTCATCATAATGGGTCGTTTTGCCTGGATAGGATTTGCCATCCGAAGTTACTACATTGATATTACGCATATTTTTAACCACATGTGCATTAGTAAGAATAGATCCATTGCTTTCTACTATAACACCTGTACCGTGGGCAAGGTCATAACGATCCCGTCCCCCCGAATCCTTACCGTTGCTCGGCTTACCAATAATAGCCACCACAGAGGCAGTTGTCTTCTGAATGACCGATGGTATTGAGGATTGGTCAGTATAAGCGTCTGCATACGCTCCTGTCCCCGCCACCGTCATTAACAACAGGGCCGCCGCTGTAGCTCTCATCAAGCCCTTGCTTACTTTCTTCCATCTCTCCAATTTACATGTCTCCCGTCAATAATTTCCATCATGTTCCATTAAAATCTACCATATTGGAAGAACAGCTGGCAATGATAGAATGGTCCTGTCTAGCAAAAATGGTGATAAACTTATCATTTTAAAATGTAAGGAACCATTAGCTAAGCCTGTGATATAATCGTCACAAAGACAAATGGCAATAATTAGTAGAAGCCTTAATGAAATGAGGTAGGATGACGACATGAATAACAGAGATGATAGAGATGGTAGAGAAGAAATAAATAAAAATGATCATTTGGCAACCCGTGTCGAGGATTTGGAAAAGAAAGTGGCTTATCTCGAGCAGCAGCTTCTGGAGCTGCAGCAGGGGAGCCCAGCAGCAGCGCAAAAGCCTGTTTCTGTATCCAGCGGGCAGACTGTTGTAAATAAGGAGCTTGTTACGCCTGCAGCTCCCAACCCATTTCAGGCTCCGGCGCCTCAGCCCAAGCCTCCCAAGCCCAAGACAGACTGGGAGCATCTGATTGCGAGAGTCTGGCTTCCCCGAATTTTTATCGCCGTTCTGCTTATCGGCGTTGTATGGGGCTTCACTGCTGCCGTTAGCGCAGGCATTATTACGGAGCCAGTACGCTGCATATTAGGCGTTGTGGCGGCAGCATTCATGTACTGGCAAGGAGAAAAACAAACCCGCCAAAGCCGCCATTCGCTCGGGCAGGTGCTGCTCGGAGGCTCCGTCGCCGTACTGCTCCTATCGTTAGCCGCTGCTCATATGCTGTATGTACTTATTCCAGCCTGGCTTGCTTTTATGCTTTATGTACTCACCATCGGCGCTGGCCTGTGGACGGCACTGCGTCACCGTTCACAAGCACTTTCCGTTATCATGATGCTTGCAGGCTACTTGATCCCGTTTCTGGTGGACAGCGCCAAACCAAACATTTGGACCTTCACTGCCTACGAAACCGTGTTTTCCATCGCAATGATCCTGTTAGCTCATCGCTATGCTTATAGAGTAGCGTATTATACCGCTTTCTTCGTTTTACATGTGCCGCTGCTAATCGGCAGCTTGATCGGTGATGATCCAGGTAGCCGATACGCTCTTATGATTGCCGTACTGCTTCAGCATGCTTTGCTGTTTGCCCTGTCTTCCTTCCGATGGAACAGAGCTCAGCAAGCTAACCGACCGGTCTCCCTGTTCCTCAGCTTTGGCTTGGTCGCGGCTTGGATGTACGGCTTGTTTGGAAATGACGATCCTTACATCTATCGCCTTATTGTAGCGTCCTGTGCCCTTGTCTACAGCATTACAGCTTATTGGCTCGTCAAGCAAAAGAACACCGCAACCACCCATCTGGCCATAGCAACCTTCGGTTGGTTCCTCTGGTTGGTGCATGTGCTTGAAGCAGAGCATCTATCCACTGCAACAGTGGTCGAAGGCACATTAGCGATCATCTTGGGTATTACGCTGAAAAGCAAGCTCCAGCAAATAACAGGCGCCTTAGCCTATTTATTTGGAATGTTCTGTGTATGGGCTCAGCCCATTGATGCTATCCTTTCGGCTGAAACGATAGCTTGGCTGGTGCTGTTAGCTTCGTTTGCCGTACTGTATGAATTTCTAAAAAGGCTGCCGGAAGGTACTGCCGACAGGCACAAACGTTACAAGAACAGCTTGCTGTGGATAGATTCCGTATTATTCCTTATATTCATCACCCAGGTTACCCAAGTCCTGACACGTTCGTTGTCTATCGATTTACAGCATTTGCTGCTCTCAGCCGTGTGGGTTCTTTATGCTATTGGAGTCATTGTTACAGGTGTTGTCACAGGCAAGCCAAAGGTCCGCCTTGCGGGTATTCTCCTCTTGTTCGTCACTCTGTTGAAAATTATTTTCGCCGATCTTCCTGATGTCTCAACCGCCGTCCGCGCCGTTCTGTTTATCGGGCTTGGCATCATCGGCGTTGCAGTATCCCGGCTGTTCTATAAGCGAAAAGATTAATCCTGCCACGCAATGGAATTAAACTGGGGATGAATATGAACCGGATACCGTTCACACCAAAAGACTAAGACCAAACCGCTGGGATGCGGCCGGGCTTAGCTTTTTTGGCATGGACTGATTTTAGCTGCTTGTTAATGAGGCTTTGTATTGACTTCAAGAATCCATACGGAGCCCTTCTTGTCTATCCCAAAATCATACCCGAGCGCCCCGATACCCGGATAGCGGGATTCCAACAGAAATGTACAAGTTCGTGCAACTCCGCACATCGTGTCTCTTTTCGACTTAACCATCCTTGCAGGAAAAGTCCGCCGAAGGGCATGAGATCCTTGAAGCAGCGTACCGCCTCTGCATAGATTGGTCACGAACAGACCTGGACGGGCAAGCCGGCCGACTATCGCTCTTATATTCCAGGAGCGTCCGGTTTTCACCAGCTTAACACGATAATCTACAGGCCTGCCATCTATTGTAGTTAGTTGTATACCTTGCTGCAGCATATAGGATCGGCCGGAGCGAATCCGATTTAATGCGCTAACAAGCCCTTTCAAGGATTTGACCTTTATTTGATTTCCATAATAGTGGTATAAATAGCCACCTTGTGCTTTTTGAATTTTTACGACCCGGTGCCCACCAGTTCCAACAAAAGGCTTTGCTACAACAAAAGGGTATCGATTTAGCATATCCTGCAAATTTGCTGCGCTAAAATGCCTCATAGCAGGAATATGCTTGGATACGCCTTGATGACGAAGTAGGATAGCGAATTTCGTCCATTTATTAGCGACTTGTCGCATGAAATTGTCCCTCCTCTCTGTTCATGCAGCATGTATAATAGAGTATTCAGGACTGTTCATTTTAACCTAGACGCTTGTCACATACAGGTTGGCATTTATTTTGGAGCATTTGTCGAGGCTATTGAAGATGAAAAAAAGCTTTTTGGAGAGCATTTGTCAGAGCTTCTGAAGATGAAAAATAGGCCTTTCGGGGAGCTTTTCTCAGAGCTTCTGAAGATGAAAAAAAACTTTTGGGAGAGCATTTGTCAGAGCTTCTGAAGATGAAAAAAAGCTTTTGGGGGAGCATTTGTCAGATCTATTGAGGATGAAAAAAAGCTTTTTGGGGTGCATTTATCAAAGCTTTTGAAGATGAAAAAAGGCGGCTACGAGCTTTCATCAAGTTCGGGACCGCCTTAGTGTAGAGCCTATTAAGCTTGCTGCCATACCTCCCGCAAAGCCATTCTGAACAAATCATCCAGTACATCCTCCTGCTTCTCTGCTCCGGTTGGCGCTTGATTGGCCACTTCTTCGATGGAAGCTATCTGCTTTTCCAGAAAATAATTAACCCTATTAACCCTCGGCTCCAAATCGAACTCCTCGCCCGCTTTTTTACGGATAATTAACGCGTCGATCGCCCTCTTTAATGCAGGCTCTAATTGAAGCCCCGAGATCAAATCTCCAAAATCAACCGGTGCCATACTTCCCCGCTCCAGGGTCCACATGCAGGCAAGTATAGGCCGGAGCACATAAAAATACTTTTTAATTTGTACGACCTCACCTTGGAGATAATGTCTATGATTTCTTTTTGCCATATGCAAGTAGTGATAAATACTCGACCTCGGGGAGAAGGTTAGCGGAGCAAGCTTCCGAATTTGCTGCGTTACCGTATACGGCTCCACATAAGTGATTGGCGATTCCAGCCACTCCAGCAGCGGCGGATTCGATTTGCTGAACAAATTGAGTGCTTTTTTCAAATCCCATCCGTTGATATCAAGCTGATCGCTTATAGGACGTTCAATTACATCCCGCTTTTCCAGGATCGATAAGTACCAATCTATTGGCCGGACATATAGAAACCGCACATCATAGTCGCTATCCTGGGACGCAATTCCCCATGCCCGACTTCCCGATTCGCAAGCATACACTATCCTCACCTGCTCCTCGCGCTCGATACGCAGCAGTTCACTTTGTATTTTGAGGGTAAATTCGGACATTGTAAGCTGCCTCCTTTCTGATGAGCAATGATAATTTGACTTCTTACCACGGGAATCGAAGGCTTCCTAACGAAGGAGCGGATAGTAATTTAACAACTGTTGATCAATTTCATCTATATATCCAATAGGAGCAGCTTGATCCCAGAACACAATTTCTTTTGCTTCGGCATTTTCTTCAAAAGGTCTTTCTTTTTCAATAAAAGCGCAGTACAAGCCTCCATATTCAGTTCTGCCACTGGCCAGCACGAATTTCATCAAGCCCATAAATTGTATTTTATCAGGAATTTGATTCGTTTCTTCGAGCATTTCTCTGAGTGCACATTCCCGAAGGCTTTCTCCTTCTTCAAGCATGCCGCCTGCTAGCTCCCAATGCTTTTTCCAAGTATTATACAATAATAAAAAACCATTAACACTACGGGCAACAATCAATGCATGGGTTAGCGGATACTGCAGGCTGCACGACTCAATCTGTTCCTCTGGAATTTCAATAAATTGTTCAAAAATATCTCCTCGTCTGTTTATACAAATGGGCATTCGCGAATCTCCCTTCAATTAAATTACTCGATCGACGCCATTCGGCTGCATTTCGCAAACAATTAGTGAAGCTGGCGGGACTTGAACCCGCGACCTCCGGTCTGACAAACCGGTGAGAACTCCCACTTCTCCACAGCTTCATAAGGCTGGACGGATAGGGACGGAGTGAACCGCATGTCTGCCAGCCACCGAAATTGCAGCAGCCTCTATGACTTCGCCTATCCATATAAAATAATTGGGGGAGAACAACAGGAATCGAACCTGTTCTTACCGATTCATAATCGGCCGCGTTTGCCTTTTCTCCCCAGAAAATAAAAAGACTGCTCGCTCACACGCTCTTCCCTGCCAACAAAGGCATAAGAAAAGCCACTGTGATGCAGCAGCCTTGGAATCCTATTCCTGATACACACTAATTTGAATGTGTCAGGTCAGCCCCTCTTGCTCAAAAAAAGGAGAGGGTAATGATGCACAAAGGCTACTGCAGGTATATGAAATATTTGGATGATTTGGATGATTAAAATGAATTGAATGATTTGAATGGTGCTCTCCATGCTGCAATTCATTTTTTAACTGCTTTTGAACCAATGCGGTTTGATCTAGCTGTATACGTATACTCATTGCGTCCATCTCCTTTCCGGTTAGATTTTTATAGTAATTATGGAAAATACTCTGTAAATTAATGAGTATTTAAAGCGTGTTTTACAAGTTTCGAGCCGACTAAAGAGGAAGCTCCGGGACTCCAAGCTTGAATTACCGCTATTTGTATACCATTCAGCGAAGTTCCATTAGAGCCTATTCGTTCGACCAATCACCCTGCAGTGAAGTTCCACTAGTGCCTATTCGTTCGACCAATCACCCTGCAGTGAAGCTCCACTAGAGCCTATTCGTTCAACGAATCACCACGCAGCGAAGTTCCACTAGAGCCTATTCGTTCGACCAATCACCACGCAGCGAAGTTCCACTAGAGCCTATTCGTTCGACCAATCACCACGCAGCGAGGTTCCACTAGAGCCTATTCGTTCGACCAATCACCATTCAAAGATGCAGCCCCCTCAGACACACATCAGTTCCAATTAGCGGGAAAACCTCAGGCTGTCGAGAAAGTCTCGGCAGTCTTTTTTTTCTTTAATATAATTCACCAATTCACCGCGTTAATTTGATATAATATAGTAAATAATTTGGAAAGTGGT